>NZ_JBQTCJ010000011.1:0-86870 GCF_052380005.1 Salinarimonas sp. NSM | reverse complement strand
GCTCCCGCAAGCCCGCCTCCGGCGCGCCGGCGGCACGCGGCCGCGGCGATCGGGACGGGGCGAGCATCGGCTGGCTCTCCGGCTCGGGCGCCGGCGGCCCCACCGGGCAGCGGCCGCGCCGCGGCCGCTGAGCGTCCAGCGGCCTCTGGCCGGCGAGCGCGACGGAACGTTGGAAGAGCCCTGCTCCTTCCCGGAGCGGGGCCGCTTCCCGTCGCCCTCTGGACAGGAGCCCTGCACCGCTCCCATATATGCCCTACCGCCGAAAGGAGCATCATGGCCGGAATCTCTCTTTCCGTCGAAGGCGACAAGATCCAGCTCTCGTTCCAGAAGGACGACCAGTCGACCGCCATCGTGATGGACGCGGGCGCCGCGCGCACGCTCGCCTCGGCGCTGACGCAGCTGCTCGACGTGATGGACGAGGCGCTCGACGAGGAGGAGCTGGAGGAGGCCTTCTCCGACGAGGAGCTGACCGAGGAGCTCGCCCGGCAGCTCGCAGAGGAAGACGGCGAGGACGGCCCCGAGACGATCGAGGGCGAGGTCGTCGACGTGACCTCGTCCACCATCGACATCGGCCTCGACCAGGACGGCCACGCCGTGGTCTCGCTGCGCGCCGGCCACCTGCCGCCGATCATGCTGCGCCTGCAGGACGAGGAGGCGCGCCACATCTCCCAGTCGCTCGCCGAGATTCTCGGCGCCCCGCGCGACGCGCGGATGAGCCAGGGCGGGCACTGACGGGCACCTGCGACGTCCGGACCTCCGAACGCGCCCGCCCCGCGTTCGGAAATCCGGACGCCGGTGCGGGTCGCACGTCCGGAAGCCCGGACATGGGCCGGGTGCGGCTAGAGATGTCTTTGTGATTTCAAAAGCTTAGAACTCTGGCATGCCACTTGCGGAAGCCTCCCCGATATCACGGAGGAGCTCTGCTCGTGGACCTCTCGACCATCCTGCTCGTCGCCCTCGCCGGCTCGATCGCCGCGCCCTTCGTGGTCGCGCGAGCCGGCGCGCTGGGCGGCCCGCTCGCCGCGGCCCTGCCGGCGGCGCTGTTCGCCTGGTTCTTCACGCAGATCGGCCCGGTCGGCTCCGCGCCGATCGTCGAGGTCGTGCCGTGGGTGCCCTCCCTCGGCATCGACCTGACCTTCCGCCTCGACGGCTTCTCGCTGCTGTTCGCGCTGCTGATCACCGGCATCGGCGCGCTGGTGGTGCTGTATGCGGCGTCCTACATGGCGGCGAAGCCGGCCTTCGCGCGGGCGCAGTTCCTGTTCTACATCCTCCTGTTCATGACGGCGATGCTGGCGACGGTCACCGCCGACAACCTCGTCGCGCTGTTCGTCTTCTGGGAGATGACGAGCCTGCTCTCGTTCCTCCTCGTCGGCTTCCAGAGCGAGGACGCCAAGGCGCGCAAGGCTGCGCTGCAGTCGCTCCTCGTCACCGCCGGCGGCGGGCTGGCGCTCCTCGCGGGCATCATCCTCATCGGCGTCGAGGCCGGCACCTTCTCGCTCGCGGCGATCACGGCGAACCCTGCGCCGGTGCTCGAGAGCCCGCTCCTGCCGGCGATCGTGGCCTGCGTGCTGATCGGCGCCTTCACCAAGTCGGCGCAGTTCCCGTTCCACTTCTGGCTGCCCAACGCCATGAAGGCGCCCACCCCGGCGTCGGCCTACCTGCACTCGGCCACGATGGTGAAGCTCGGCGTCTACCTGCTCGCGCGGCTCGACCCGGTCTTCGCCGGCGCGCCGTGGGTGGGTGCGACGCTCGTCTTCTTCGGCGGGCTCACCATGCTGATCGCCGCCGTGCAGGCGCTGCGCGCGATCGAGCTCAAGGCGGTGCTCGCCTACTCGACGGTCGCCTCGCTCGGCACGCTCGTGATGCTGATCGGGCTCGACGGCCCGGTCTCGTCGGTGGCGGTCGTGGGCTTCATCCTGGCGCACGCGCTCTACAAGGCGACCTTGTTCTTCTGCGCCGGCATCGTCATCCACGCGACGCACGAGACCCGGCTGCGCGCGCTCGGCGGCCTCGCGCGGCTCCTGCCGTTCACCGCGGCGGCGACGGTGCTCGCCTCGTTCTCGATGGCCGGCCTGCCGCCGTTCATCGGCTTCATCTCGAAGGAGTACCTGTTCGAGGCCAAGCTCGAGTCCTCGCTCGACACGGTCGCGGTCACGATCGGCGTGCTCGTCAACGCCGTGATGGTGGCGATCGCCGGCGTGCTGGCGCTCAAGCCCTTCTTCGGGCGCGCCAAGAAGCCCATCCGGATCGAGCACGGCGAGCAGCCGGGCATGACGATGGGGCCGCTGCTGCTCGCCGTCGTCGGCGTGACCTTCGGGCTCGTGCCCTCGCTCGTCTCCTACGCGCTCATCACCCCCGCGGCGATCGCCATCCACGGCGCGCCGTTCGAGGTGTCCTTCAAGCTCTGGCACGGCTTCACGCCGATGCTGGCACTCTCGGGCCTCGTCGTCGTGCTCGGCGCCGTGCTCGCCTGGTTCTGGGACCCGATCCACCTGTTCATGCGCCGCCGGCGCGCCTTCGACGAGGTCTTCCTCGACCGGGGCTACGACCTCGTGCTCGGGCGCACGCTCGCGCTCGCCCGCTGGTCGACGAACCTCCTCCAGAACGGGGACCTGCGCGTCTACGCGGCGGTGGTCTCGGCGGCCGTCACGGGGCTTCTCGCCTACGGCCTCCTCGCCGGCGAGGGCCCGCTCCTGCCGGCGATCGCGGGGGAGCCGGTGCGGCCCTACCTCCTCGTCGTGTGCGCGCTGATCGTCGCGGGCTGCCTCGTCGCCGCCGCCGTACCCTCGCTCGTCTCGGCGATCGTGGCGGTGGGCCTCGCGGGCTACGGCCTCGCTCTGGTCTTCCTGCTCAACGGCGGGCCGGACCTGGCGCTCACCCAGTTCTCGGTCGAGACGCTGTTCGTCGTCATCGTGATGGCGGTGCTGCTCAAGCTGCCGATCGTGGCGAAGTCGTCTCGCACCCCCGGCGAGCGCTGGCTGGACGGCGGGCTGTCGGCCGCCTTCGCGGCCTGCATTCTCGTCGCCACGCTGTGGATCGCCGCCAAGCCCTTCAACCCGGAGCTGACCGAGTACTTCGCGATCACCTCGGTGCCGGAGGGCTTCGGCCGCAACGTCGTCAACGTCATCCTGGTCGATTTCCGCGCGCTCGACACGTTCGGCGAGATCGCGGTCGTCGCCTTCGCCGCGCTCGGCGCCTGGGCGCTGCTGCGCACGGGCGGCACGCGCGGCCGCAAGGAGGCCTGAACCATGCCCTCGCTCATCCTCACCGCGGTCGTGCGGATCTTCTTCGTCATCATGGTCCTCGGATCGCTCTGGGTCCTCCTGCGCGGCCACAACGAGCCGGGCGGCGGCTTCATCGGCGGGCTCGTCGGTGCGGCCGGCTTCTCGGTGCTGGCGCTCGCGCTCGGCGTCGAGGCGGCGCGCCGCGCGCTGGTGCTCCATCCCGTCGTGCTGATGGGCGCGGGGCTCGCGATCGCCTTCCTCTCGGGCGTGCCCGGGATCGTCACGGACGCCTCGTTCCTCACTCACCAGTGGGGCTCGCTCGCGGGCGTGAAGCTCGGCACGACGATCATCTTCGACCTCGGCGTCTACATGGTCGTCGTCGGCGGGGTGCTCTCCTTCATGTTCAGGCTCTACTCGGAGGACGCGGCATGACGCTCGTCTACGCCATCACCATTGCGGCTTACGTCGGCTGCGGCCTCTACATGATGCTCTCGCGGCACGCGGTGCGGATGATCCTGGGCCTGACGCTGCTGACCAACGGCGCGATCTTCCTGATCTTCTTCTCCGGCCGGATCGGCTCGTCGACCCCGCCGGTGATCCCGCAGGGCGCGGACGCGCTCGCGGCGGACGCGGCGAACGCGCTGCCGCAGGCGCTGGTGCTGACCGCGATCGTCATCGGCTTCGCGCTCACCGCCTTCGCCGTCGCGCTCGCGCTGAAGGCCTACCGCAGCCTCGGCACGCTCGACGTGCGCGAGATGCGCGACGCCGAGGCGCTCGGCGCCCCGGACCTTCCTCTTTCGACCCCGGTGAAGAACCATGGCTGACGCCGCCACCCTCCTCGTCCTCTGGCCGGTCCTGATCCCGATCGCGACCGCCGCGCTCACGGCCGCGCTGTGGAAGAGCCCGGTCGCGCAGCGTCGGGTCGGTCTCGCCAGCCTCGTCCTCCTCCTCGTCGCCTCGCTCGCGCTTACCGCGGCGGTGATCGACGAGGGCGTCATCGCCAAGCAGTTCGGCGACTGGGCCGCGCCCTTCGGCATCAGCTTCGTGGCCGATCCGCTCTCGGCGGCGATGGTCGCCATCTCCGGCATCCTCGCCTTCGCGGTGGGCATCTTCGCGCTCGGCGACATCAAGGAGCGTCACGAGCGGGCGGGCTTCCACCCGCTGTTCCACGGCCTGATCGCGGGCGTGAACGGCGCCTTCCTGACGGGCGACATCTTCAACCTGTACGTCTGGTTCGAGGTGATGCTCATCACGACGCTGGGCCTGCTCGTGGTCCAGCGCGGCAAGGCGCAGATCGACGGCGCGCTCAAGTACGCCGCGATGAACCTGTTCGGCACGATCCTCTTCCTGATCGCGGTGGCGCTCCTCTACGGCGCGACCGGCACGCTGAACATGGCCGACCTCGCGCGCATCCTGCCGCAGATGGAGATGTCGCCCGGGCTCACCGCCTCGGCGCTGCTCTTCCTGGCGGCCTTCGGCATCAAGGCCGGCGTGTTCCCGCTCTTCTTCTGGCTGCCGGCGAGCTACCACACGGCGCCCATCGCGATCGCGGCCTTGTTCGCGGGCCTGCTGACGAAGGTGGGCGTCTACGCCGCCTTCCGCGTCTTCACGCTGATGTTCGAGATGGAGGGCGGCGCGCTTCGCGAGATCGTCGCCGTCGTCGCGGCGATGACGATGATCACGGGCGTGTTCGGCGCGGCGATCCAGTGGAACGTGCGCCGGATCCTGTCCTTCCACATCATCAGCCAGATCGGCTACATGCTGATGGGGCTCGCCATCGCGACCCCCGTCGCCATCGCCGGCGCGGTCTTCTACATCGTCCACCACATCATCGTGAAGGCGAACCTGTTCCTGCTCGCGGGCGCGATCAAGCACGCGGCGGGGACGGACGACCTGCGCAAGGCGGGTGGGCTGCTCAAGTCCCATCCCTGGCTCGCGGTGCTGTTCCTGATCCCGGCGCTCTCGCTCGCGGGCCTGCCGCCGCTGTCGGGCTTCTGGGCGAAGTTTCTCGTCATCGACGCGTCGCTGCGTGAGCAGGTCTGGTGGCTCGCGATCGTCGCGCTCGGCGTCGGCGCGCTCACCCTGTTCTCGATGTCGAAGATCTGGATGGAGGCCTTCTGGAAGAAGCCCGTGCTCGTGCGCGCCACGCCGCGCACGGTGCCGGTGGCCTTCGTCGTGCCGATCGCGCTCCTCGGCGCGGTGACGCTGACGATCGGCCTCTTCGCCGATCCCTTCGTCGAGTACGCCCGCACGGCGACCGCGGTCCTCGTCGACCCGACCGACTACATCGCCGCCGTCTTCCCCGGCGAGGCGCCCGTGCGCACCGTCGAGACGGAGGTTCCCGTCATCGCCATCGAAGGAGCCGCCCGATGAGCATCCTCCTCTCGCCCTCCCGGCTTCTCGCCTTCGCCCAGCTCCTCGTCGTCTTCGTCGTCGAGCTCGTGAAGTCGGCCGTGCGCGTCGCCGTCGCGGTGCTCTCGCCGCGCCCGACGCTGAACCCCGCCGTCGTCGCGGTGCCGATCGCGCTCAAGACCGACCTCGGAATCGCCACGCTCGCCAACCTCGTGACGCTGACCCCCGGCACGACGTCGCTGCACGTCTCCGAGGGGCGCGACACGCTCTACGTCCACGTCCTCGACAGCCCCTCCGCCGAGGCGGTCGCCGCGGACATCAAGACCACGTTCGAGACACTGATCCGGAGGATCGAAGGATGATCGAGCAGATCGACGCCGCCCTCACCACCGTCGCCCTCGCGCTCACCGTGGTGCTCGCGCTCGCCATCGCCGGCGCCGCCTTCCGCATGATCGTGGGGCCGGGCTACGCCGACCGCTTCGTCGCGCTCGACATGCTCACCGGCATCGCGGTCGCGGCCTGCGGCCTCACGGCGGTCGTCACCGGCCGGCGCGAGTTCCTCGACGTCGGGCTCGGCCTCGCGCTCATCGCCTTCGTCGCCACCATCGCCTTCGCGGCCTTCCTCGAGAAGAAGCAGAGGGAAACGTCATGATCGCGCTCCTCGCCCTCGCCCTGAAGCTCGTCGGCACGGGCTTCCTCGTCGTCGCGACCGTCGGCGTCCTGCGCTTCGAGGACCCCTTCCAGCGCATGCACGCCGCGACCAAGGCCGGCACGCTCGGCGCCGGCCTCGTGCTGATCGGCGTGATGCTCACCAAGGGCTCGATGGACGCGACCGTCGTCGCCTTCCTCACGCTCGCCTTTCTCATCGGCACGATGCCGGTGGCGGGGCACCTGCTCGGCCGCGCCGCCTACGTCTCCGGCGCTCGCTTGAGCTCGCGGGAGGACGCCCTCGCCGGGGTGCTGCCGCGCGCGCCGCACCCGCTCGAGGAGCGCACGGCGCTCGGCTTCCTCGCCCCCGCGCCGGTCGCGGGCGCAGCGACGCCGGCGGCTGCGTGGCGGCCCGCCGTTGCGCCGGAGGCGACCCCGGCGGCGGAGGACGAGCCCGTCGAGACCGGCTTCGCCGGCGTGCGCTTCGCCGTCATCGCCCCGCACGCGGGCCTCGTCACGCGCCGGGCCATCGCGCTCGCGGCGGCCCACGACGCGCCGCTGACCGCGGTGGCGGTGATCGATCGCGACTGCGTCGAGAGCGCCCGCGTGCCGGGCGCCCGCGACGTCGTCCGCGCGAAGCTCGCCGAGGCCATCGAGGAGATGCGCCGCGAGACGCGCGAGCGTCCGCAACCCCTCGCGCTCGCCTACGAGGAGGGCGATCCGCTCGCGCTGATCCCGGCGCTCTCGGCGGAGAGCCGCGAGCTGCTCGTCCTGCCTACCGACGGCTGGTGCCATCACGGCGCGGGCGTGACGCTGCCGGTCTTCGAGGAGCGGCTCGCCGACAAGCTGTTCGAGGTCTCGCGCCGACACGAGGGGCCGACCCTCTTCGTCGGCTGCGAGGCCGGCTCCGGCGGCCCCCTCGTCGTCGTGCACGACGGCGGGCGGCGCGCCCAGCGCCTCGCCGCCTGGGCGCTCGCGACGCGGCTGTGGCCGGCCGAGGCCGTGACCGTGGTGGGCTCGGCGACGAAGGAGCAGGTGGAGGCGCTCGCCGCCATCGCCGCCGACGCCGGGGTCTCGGTCAGCCACCTGCGGGCATCCAGGGCGCCCGCGGGCGCGATGCTGCCGACGCGCTTCGCCGACGCCGCCGCGATCGTGCTGCCGGCGCTGCCCCGGCGTGCGAACGGCTACGGCACCTTCTGGCAGGACGCGATCGTGCCGGGCTGGCGCGGGGACGTGCTGGTGTGACGGGAAGGAGGGGCGGGCCGCGCGGCTACGCATTCCGCGCCTGAGAACACAGAGTCACCACAAGGGCCTCGGCATTGCGTCGGAGCGCTTGTGGTCCCTGGCGTTGATGTATGGCGTCGATAGTGCGGGCCGCGGGGAAATTGACTCAACCGGCAGGTTCTCGCGGCCGGATCGTCGACCCGCTTCAAGTCGAGCAGGAGCGTCGACGCCGAGCGCCGCATATCCAGCGCATTCCAAAACACCTTGATCGCAGCCGCCATGATCGTGCACGTGGTCGCGTGGGTCGCAATGCAAGGGCGATGGGGATCGGCGATCTTGCGCGCGAGGCGACACGAGGTAAGACATCCGCGAAGAGCGAGAGAGCGTGCTGGCGAGAGGAGTGCCGATGCGTCTGCTCCTGGTGGAAGACCACCCAGCGCTGCGGGTCACCCTCGCTGAAGCACTCCAGCGGGCCGGATACTCGGTCGATCCGGTCGGGACCGCCGGTGCTGCCGAGGAATTCGCGGGCCTCACCCTATACGACCTGATCATCCTCGATCTCGGCCTGCCCGACGCGGACGGCGCGAGCATCCTCGAGCGGCTGCGCCGGGGCGGCGCGGTCCCGATCATCGTGCTCACCGCCCGAGACGGCGTCGACGACCGTGTGGCGAGCCTCGATGCCGGGGCCGACGACTACGTGGTCAAGCCCGTCGACGTGCAGGAATTGACGGCGCGCTGCCGCGCGGTCCTGCGCCGCCCCGGCGGACGCCTGGGGGCCGTCCTGCGTGTCGGCGATCTCGAACTCGACACGGTGACGCGCGAGGTCCGGGTCGGCGGCGGCGCGGTCACGGTCGGGCGACGCGAGATCGCGGCACTGGAGAAGCTCTTGCGACGGAAGGGAACGGTCGTGCCCCGGCGCATGCTCGAAAGCGCCGTCTATGGGATCGACGACGAGATCGGCGACAACGCCCTCGAGGCGGTCGTCTCGCGGCTGCGGCGCGCGCTCGCCGCGGCCGGCAGCTCGGCGTCGATCGCCACGGTGCGTGGGCTCGGCTGGATGATCGTCGACGACGAGCAGCGCCGATGACGGCCGGACCCTCGCTCGCCCGCACGCTGGCCGTCCGGCTCACGATCGTCGCCGCTCTCGTCGCGCTCCTCAACCTCGTCGTCGTCGCCGTCTATTACGGATCGGATCGGGAGGGGCTCGAAGCCGAGATGATGCGCACCGAGCTCGCGCGGCTGGAGGGCGCGCTCGTCGAGGAGGCCGGCGGTCTGCGGGTCGCGGACGAGGCGCGGCTGCTCTACGCGCAGCATCCGGGCGCCTACGCCTTCACCCTGCTCGACGCGTCCGGCGCGCGCCTGGACGGAGCCAACGACGCCCTCGTGCCGGCGCCGGCCTCTTCGGTCGACGTCTTCGCGGACGATTGGCTCACCCGCTTCGAGGCGGCGGGTGCGTCCGGTCCGACGGCTCTGGTCGCCTCACACACGATCGAGCGCGGCGGGAGCCCGCCGGCCCGCCTCGTCTTCGTCGCCGTCGGGGATCCCGGGTGTCTGCTGAGGGGCGTCTTCCTGGACGAGCTGATCGGCCACATCTGGCTGCCGCTCGTCCCCGCTTTGGCACTGATGCTCGGCGCGAGCGTCGTCACGATCCGCCGCTCGCTGGCGCCGGTCGATCGGGCGGCGGCGTGGGCGCGCTGCGTCGGACCGGGGCGCCCGGCGCCGGACGTGCCCGATCTGCGCCTCCCCGCCGAAGTCGCCGACCTCGTCGAGGCGGCGCGGCGTTCGTTGTCCCGGCTCGAGACTGCGCTCGACGACGAGAGCCGACGCGCGGCGGAGGCGGCGCACGCCTTGCGGACCCCGCTCGCCGTGCTCATCGCCCGTCTCGACGGTTTGGCCGACGGCCCGGAGCGCCGCGTGCTGGAGCACGATCTGCGCGGGCTCGCGCGCACGGTCGAGCAGGTGCTCGCCTCCGCCCGCGCCGACGCCCTGGTCGTCCCCGAGGACGCTGTTTTGGACCTCGTTCCCGTCGCGGAGCAGGTGGTGGCGCGTTACGCGCCGATCCTGCTCGGCGCCGGGCGCGACATCGAGCTCGTCGTCGAGGATCCCGCCCCGGTGCGAGGGCTCGCCGCGTTCGTCGACATCGCTCTTTCGAATCTCGTGGAGAACGCGACCGCCCACGGCGTCGGCGCGGTCCGCGTCGTCGTGGGGCCGGGTGCGAGTGTGGCGGTGTCGGACGAAGGTCCGGGGATCGCCGGTGAAGAGGTCCCGCGCCTGTTCCACCCCTTCGCCCGCGGGACCGCGACGGAAGCGGGCGGCGCGGGGCTCGGCCTCTCCATCGTCGCGCGCATTCAGAAGGCGCACGGCGGGCGCGTGGAATGCCTGCCGACGGCGGACGGAGGGACGACCTTCGCGCTCGCCTATCGGCGGGCGGCCTGACTACGCGGCTTCGCGAAGCGGGTGGCGGCCGTCGTCTTCGGGCTTCGTATTGCCGGGGGACGTGTCGCGAAGGTGTTTTCGCAGCCGTGCGAAGGCGTCACGCAGGAAGCCCCCGGCGATGTGAGCGCCGAGCCGGGCCGGCGGATGGTCCGCCGTCATCCGCGCCGCATGGGCCGGGTCGGGCAGAACCGGAGCGTCGCCCGGGCGCGCGCGGCGAAACACCATCACGCAGCCCTCGGCGGTGAAGCGCGTGTCCCGCGTCAGACCAGCCCGCCAGGCGGCGAGCGCGAGCGTCTGCGGCGTGAACCCGTGGACATGGGCGAAGTGGAGCCGCTTGAACAGCGGCCGGTCGTTCGGCGTCATGTCGGGAACGGCGACGTGCACGACACCGCCCGGCGCCAGCAGATCGCGCATCCGGGCGAGCGCCTCGACCGGGCGGGGATGGTGCTCCAGCACGTGATGAGACGTCACGACGTCGAACCCGTGGCGGGGGAGCGTGGCATGCTCGAGATCCGTCTCGTGAACCGTGAGACCGGCGCGCTCGCGGGCGTGGGCGGCGTAGCCCCGACCCGGCTCGATCCCCGCGCCGACGACGCCGCGCACGGCGCTCGCCTCGAGAAACTCGCCCGAGCCGCAGCCCACGTCGAGCACGCGGGCATCTCGAACCAGGACCGGCGCCAACAAGGCGATTCGGTCGGCGGCTTCGCGCATCCGGCGCAGGCGATGCACCCGCGAGGGCGCGCCGCGCGTGAACTGGTAGTCGAACCGATATTCGTCGGCGTAGTAGCGTGCGAGGGCGGAATCGGTCGGCATCGGATCGGTGCGCAGCAGCCCACAGGCGTCGCAGCACAGGGTTCGCAAGGGCTTCAGGCGGCGATCGAGGCGGGCGACAACGCGCGCGTGGGTGCCGCCGCACGCGGCGCACGGGCGGCTCTCGCCCTCGTAAGTATAGGGTAGGCCGGGCAGAAGATTGATGAGCGCGTGGAGCATGATTCTCCCCTTGTCGTCGGAGAGGTAGCTCCACTTCCTGACCGCAGCCTGACGAGATCACCGAGCCGCCTCGATTACCCTGTCGGCGTCGGCGCGAGGCGACCGTGATGGCCAAACCCCGAGCGGTGCAGCAAGATGCACTCACTGCTCTGCCCCCTCGCCAAGTGTTCGAGTCCGCTTTCGAAACCAGGCCACGAGCGAAAGCCTGAGCGGAGGGCCTAGCCGCTCGTCTGGGAGTGCCGGGCCGCGGCATAAGTGCATGTCCTCAACCGCGGACTGCGTAAGGCCGCACGGCCCGCCCCTCTCTCGCCCGCGATGGAGCGCTTCGATGGACGATCCTGCACTTCTCGTCGATCTCCACGTCGACGGCGACCGGCAGGGGCCCGGCGGCGAGGCGGAGACCCGGCTGTCCGTCGCGCTCTCGGGCCTCGTCGGCCGCACGGGGCTGAACGTCGCCGACATCGGCTGCGGCACGGGAGCCTCGACCCTCGTGCTCGCGGACGCGCTCGATGCGCGAATCACCGCGGTCGATTTCCTGCCGGCCTTCCTCGAGAAGCTCGCGGAGGCGGCGCGCGCGGCCGGCGTCGCCGAGCGAATCACGCCGCTGGAGGCGTCGATGGAGGCGCTGACCTTCGCGCCGGGCTCGCTCGACGCGATCTGGTCCGAGGGCGCGATCTACAACATGGGCTTCGAGGCGGGCGTCGAAGCCTGGCGCGGCTTCCTGAAGCGGGGCGGCATCCTCGCCGTCTCCGAGCTGACCTGGCTCACGGACCGCAGGCCCGACGCGCTCGAGGCGCATTGGCGCGCCCAGTACCCACAGGTCGACACCGCCTCGGCGAAGATGGCGGTGCTGGAGCGGCTGGGCTTCACGCCGCTCGGCTACTTCCCGCTGCCCGACCGTTGCTGGATGGAGACCTACTACGCGCCGATGCGACGGCGCTTCCCCGACTTCCTAGCGCGCCACGGCGACGCGCCCGCGGCCCGCGCGATCGTCGAGGCGGAGGAAACCGAGATCGCGCTCTGGGAGCGCTGGCGCGCCCATTTCGGCTATGGCTACTACATCGCCCGCAAGGTGCGCGACTGACGCCGCGACGGCCTGCACCCGCGAGCGTCGTCAGGCGGCGCCCATCGTGGCGCGCACCCGGCTGCGGAACTCGTCGATGACGACGAGGGAGCGCTCCCGCTCGGCGTGCCAGAATGTCCAGCCGTTGCACGCCGGCAGGCCCTGCGCGAGCGCGCCGATCTTGTGGATCGAGCCGACGATGCCGCCGAGCGCGAGCGTCCCGTCCGGGCGCACGATCGCCTCGTGGCGGCGACGCTGGCAGATCAGCCGCTCGCCGGGGCGCACGAAGCCGCTCTCGACGATGGAGAGGAAGGGCACGCGCGGCTCCGCGCGCTTGTCGGGCGCCGCCGCGATGGCGTCGGCCGAGAGCGGCTCGACGGCCTCGATCCGCGCCCGCGCCGCCGCGGCGTAGCCGGGGTCGCGCTCGATGCCGACGAAGTGGCGCCCGAGCTTCTTCGCGACCGCGCCCGTCGTGCCGGTGCCGAAGAACGGGTCTAGCACGACGTCGCCGGGATTGGACGAGGACAGGAGCACGCGCGCGAGCAGCGCCTCGGGCTTCTGCGTCGGGTGGAGCTTGTCGCCGTTCTCGTCCTTGAGCCGCTCGCCGCCGGTGCAGAGCGGGATGAACCAGTCCGAGCGCATCTGGACGTCGTCGTTGCCGCCCTTGAGCGCATCGTAGTGGAAGGTGTAGCCCTTCGCGTCCGGTCCCTTGGCGGCCCAGATCAGGGTCTCGTGGGCGTTGGTGAAGCGCTTGCCGCGGAAGTTCGGCATCGGGTTCGCCTTCCGCCAGACGATGTCGTTGAGGACCCAGAAGCCCTCGTCCTGGAGGGTCGTGCCGACGCGGAAGACGTTGTGGTAGGAGCCGATCACCCACAGCGTCGCGGTCTTCTTCATCACGCGCCGCACGGCCTTCAGCCAGGCGCGGGTGAAGGCGTCGTAGGCCCCGAAGCTCGCGAACTTGTCCCAGTCGTCGTCGACGGCGTCGACCACGCTCTGGTCCGGCCGCGTGAGGGCGCTCTCGAGCTGGAGATTGTAGGGCGGATCGGCGAAGACGAGGTCGACGCTCTCCGCCGGCAGCCGCTCGAGGGCGGCGATGCAGTCGCCGACGTGAATGGTATCCCGGATCGCCTCTCGCGGATCTGCGGGCGCGATGCGCCCCGGGATTGCGAGGCTCTTCGAGGGATGCGTGATCCCCATCCGAGGCGCCGACGCGGCTCGCCCGGTACGCGAAACCAGTTTCCGGGCGGCGGCGCCGGCGGCCCCGGTACGCGAGGTACCCATGGCCATGCACCGTGTACTCGACTGAACGGATCGGAGGATGCGGCCGTCAGGGTAAAGATCGCGTTTGCGGGACGCAGAAAATGCGTCTCGGATTGGGGCTGCAGATATTGCCTAGTCGTTGATCTGAAATGATTTTCTTGGTTTACGTGCGTTAAGCGGTGCGCTCGGCGGCGAGAGCCGCGAGGTGCGCGTGGATCTGCGCGACGACGGCCGCGCCTTCGCCGATGGCGCCGCCCACCCGCTTCACCGAGCCCGAGCGCACGTCGCCCACCGCGAAGATCCCGGGCCGGCTCGTCGCGAGCGTCGGCGCCCCGTCGGCCCCGGTGACGACGAAGCCCTTGTCGTCGAGCGCGACGGCGCATCCGGAAAGCCACTCGCTGGCGGGCTCGGCGCCGACGAAGAGGAAGACGTGCCGAATCGCCGCCTCGGCCTCGCCGTCGGGACCGCGCCAGCGCACGCGCTCGAGACCGGCGTCGCTTCCCACGAGCGCGACGAGCTCGGTGCGGGTCATGACCGCGATGTTGGGCGTCGCCTCGATCCGGTCGATGAGGTAGCGGGACATCGACGCCTCGAGCGACGGGCCGCGCACCATCAGCCGCACGCGCGCCGCGTGGCCCGACAGGAACACCGCCGCCTGCCCGGCGGAATTGCCGCCGCCGACGAGGACGACCTCCGCCCCGGCGCAGACGCGGGCCTCGCCCGGCGAGGCCCAGTACCAGACGCCGCGGCTCTCGACCCGCGCGAGGTTCTCGAGCCGCGGCCGGCGATAGCGTGCGCCGCTCGCGATCACCACGGTACGCGCGAGATAGGCGCCGCCGCCCTCGAGCTCTAGCCGGTGCGGGGCCTCGTCCACGCCGCAGACGAGGCGCTCGACGCGCACGGGAATGGCGATCTCCGCACCGAACTTCTGCGCCTGCACGAAGGCGCGCGCGGCGAGCGCCTGGCCCGTGATCCCGGTCGGGAAGCCGAAATAGTTCTCGATCCGCGCGCTCGCCCCCGCCTGCCCGCCGAAGGCGCGGGCGTCGAGCACGACGACGGAAAGTCCCTCGGAGGCCGCGTAGACGGCGGTGGCGAGTCCCGCCGGCCCTGCGCCGACGACCGCGACGTCGAACACGCGCCCGGCCTCCGGGGTGCCGATCATGCCGAGCGCGCGCGCGAGATCGCCTTCGCTCGGATTGCGCAGGACGCTCCCGTCCGCGGTGACGACGAGCGGCAGTTCCGAGGGCTCCGGCGCGTAGCGCGCCACGAGCTGAGCCGCGTCCTCGTCGTCGGCGGGATCGAGCATGCGATAGGGATAGCCGTTGCGGGAGACGAAGCTCGCGAGCCGTGCCGTATCGGCGGAATCGCGCGGGCCGATGAAGAGCGGCCCGCCGTCGCCGGTCTCGATCAGGCTCGAACGCCGCAGGATGAGGCTGCGCATGATGCGCTCGCCGAGCGCGGCCTCCGCCACCATCAGCGCGCGCAGCCGCTCGGGCGGCAGCAGGACGGCCTCCACCGGGCCGACCGCGTGCCCGTCGACGAGGGCGGCGCGGCCCGAGAGCTGGCCCACCTCGGCGACGAAGGCGCCCGGCCCGTGCTCGACGATGAGGGCGACGTGGCCGAGCCCGTCGCGGCGGGTGATCCGCACCCGCCCGCTCGTGAGCAGGTAGAGCCCCGCCCCGGGCTCGCCCGCCGTGAACAGCCGCTCCCCGTCGGCGAAGGCGACCCGCGCGCCGAAGCGGGCCGCGCGGGACATCTCCTCCTCGGTCAACGTCGGGAACATCTGCGCCTGCCGGCGGGCGGCGATCGTGTCGGGAAGGGTGACCATGGCGATGTCCTCACGGCGTGCAGGCTCTGTATGGGGCGCGCCGGGGCCGGCCGCGTGGCGCGGCTTGCTCCCCCGACGCGGAGGGGGCGTCAGGCGCCCGAGAAGACCGTCTCGACCTCGGCCGTGGGGGCGGCATGCGCCGTCCAGAACGCCTCGGCGATCCGGTCCGGATCGAACGGCCCGCCGGGCGCCACCTGGCCGGCGATCGTCACCGTCGCGAGCCGGATGCCCATCTTGGCGAATTCCGGCGCGGCCGCGTGGACGAAGCCGCGCAGGCCCGACTTGACCGCGGTCAGCGCCGGAACGGCCCCGCCGTAGTGCGGCGCGAGCGCGAGCCCTCCGCCGGTCGCGAGGATGGTGCCGCCGCCTGCGCTCATGGCGGGCGCGACCGCGCGCATCGCGGTCGCCGCGCCCGTGAGGCCGAGCCGCAGCTCTCGATCGAACGCGTCGGGCTCGAGCGCCATCACGGGGCTTTCCGCCCACACGGCCGCATTCCAGACGAGCACGCTCGGACGGCCGTGGTCACGCAGGATCGCCGCGATCGCGCGACGGATCTCGACGTGGTCGGACAGGTCGGCGGAATACGAGGCGGCGACGCCGCCGGCATTCGTGACCTGCGCCGCGATGTCGGCGAGGCGTGCCTCGTCGCGGGCGATCAGCGCGACGCGGAAGCCGTCGCGAGCGAAGCGGCGCGCGACGGCGGCGCCGATACCGGGGCCGACGCCGGCGACGATGGCGAGGGGGGTGGTGGTCATGGGTCTCTGCTCCGAGGGAGCGGCGCGTGCCGCCGATGGAGCGCAGATGTGGCGCAGCGGGACTGGCGACAATTCGTTCAGTCGAATAGCATCTATCCACTCTATGGATAGACGTGCCGATGGACCTGAACCTGCTCCTCGCCTTCGAGGCCCTCGACAAGACCCGCAGCGTGTCGGCGGCGGCGCGGATGCTGGGGCTGAGCCAGCCGGCGACGAGCGCCGCCCTCGGGCGGCTCCGCCGGGAACTCGACGACGAGCTCTTCTCCTACGTCGGCCGGCGCATGGAGCCGACGCCGAAGGCGCGCCGGCTCGCGCCCACGGTCCTCTCCGCGCTCGCGGACCTGCGCGGGGCGATCGACGAGGAGCGCCCGTTCGATCCCGCGACCACCGCATCGGTCTTCACCGTCGCCATGACGGACTACGGCAGCGCCGTCGTCGCCCCCGCCCTCGTCGCCCGCCTCGGCCACGCCGCACCCGGCGCCGATCTCCGCATCGTCGGCTACGAGAAGCGCGAGGTCGGCGCCTTGATCGACCGGGGCGCGGTCGACGCCGCCATCGGCGTGTTCGGAGACCCGCCGGAGCGCACCGTCGTGACGTCGCTCCTGACGGAGCGGCTCGTGGGCGTCGCCCGCGCCGACCATCCCGCCTTGCGCGGACCGCTCGACACGGCGCGCTTCGCCGCGCTCGACCACGTGCTGGTGACGCAGGGGCGCGACGCGATCGGGATCGTCGACGAGCTCCTGGCGGCGCAGGGCCTGTCGCGCCGGGTCGCGCTCGCGCTGCCGCACCTGATGGCGGTTCCCGAGGTCCTGCGCGCGAGCGATCTCGTGGCCGCCGTCCCCTCCTTGGCGGCCGCGCGCTTCGGCGAGGGTCTCGGGGTCTTCGCCCTGCCGCTCCCGGCGCTCGCGCCCTGGCGGTTGCAGATGCTCTGGTCGCCCTTCGCCAGAAGCGACCGGGCGCAGGCCTGGCTGCGGGCGCGGATCGTCGAGATCTGCGCCGCGCTGCCCGCCGCGCGCCCGGCGGTGCCGGTCAGCTCGGCGTGAAGATCTGCTCCACGAACAGGAACTCCTCGCCGCCAGGATAGCGCACGAAGATGCGCTCCACCGAGCCCGCCTCCGTCATCTCGAACTCGAAGCGGATGGTGCGCTTGCGCCCCGTGGGCTCCGCGCCCATGCCGGCCTCGGTGCTGTCGCCGAGGACGCTGATCGTGCCGTCGGGCATCGCCGCGCCCTGGTAGATCATCGATCCCGGCTCGAACGTGTCGAAGGTGGCGAGCTCGAAGCGCTGCTCGAGATTGTTGTAGCCGAGGATCGCGATCCGCTCGGAGGGCGCGCCGAAGACGTCGCCGGAGAGATGCTCCTGCACGTAGCGGCCACCGAGGATCCATTCCCGCGTGGCGCTGAGGCCCTGCGCCACGAAGGGCTCGGCGCCCGGGCCGGGATAGACGCGCATCTCGACGTCCCAGGTCCCGATCAGCGGCTCGAGCAAAGCGTGGCTCGGTCCGGGCATGGCGAGGCGGGCGCTGGCGGAGAGGTCGTCCGCCGCGACGGCGGGCGTCGAGACGGCGAGGAACGTCGCGAGGGCGACGCCGGCGAAGAGGGCTTTCATGGGAGGTCTCCATCGTCCGTCGATCGGACGCCGCGACCCTGCGGCACGCCGGGGACCGCTGTCGTTCCGCGAATTGCGCGACGTGGCGGCGCTTGCGCAAATCGGCTCGCGTCGCTCGCCGGGCGGCCCGTCGTCGGCGATGTCGCAGCAAGACCCGTGCGGCCCGCGCAAGGCGCGACACGCCACGATCGGCGGCGAGGCCCACCCTCCACGCTCCCTCGTCGGAGACCAGGTCATGAACCGTATCGCGCGCACCACCCTCGCCCTCGCCGCCGGCGCGCTCGCCGGCGTGGCGCAGGCACAGGAGGCCACCACCACCCTGGCGTCGTTCCCTGCGGGGACGTTCCTGGAGAATCTCGATGTCGGGCCGGACGAGCGGCTCGTCTTCACGAGCTATTTCGACCGCACGGTCCTCGCCTGGAGCGGCACGGGCGCGCCGACGCCGCTCGTCGTGCTGGACGGTCATCCCGTGGGAATCCTCTCGCTCGAGAGCGGCCTCGTCCTGACCATGCACGGCACGCCCTTCACGGCGGGTCCCTCCTTCACCGCCACGAACGCGTTCGTGGTGACGGATCGCGACGGCGGCGCGGCGCGGGTCGTGCCCGCACCGGACGCGCTCTTCCTCAACGGCCTCGTCGAGCTCGCGCCGGGCGTGGTGCTCGCCGCCGACTCGCTCGCCGGCCGGATCTGGCGCTTCGACGTGGCGACGGGGGTGATCTCCGAATGGCTGGCCGATCCGCTGCTCGCGGTGGACCCGGCCGTCGAAGGCTTCAGTCCCGGGGCGAACGGCCTCGAGATCGCCGACGGCCAGCTCTACGTCTCGAACTCCTCGCGCCGCGCGCTCTACCGCGTGGCACTCGACGGCGAGCGTCCGGCGGGCGCGCCGGTCCTGTTCTCGCAGACCGGCCCGATCGACGACTTCAGCATCCTCGCCGACGGCACCATCGCCGCCGCCTCGCACGGCGAGACCGTCATCGCCGTCGATCGCGCGGGCGCGGTCACGACGCTCCTCGCCGAGGGCTGCGACGGCTGCACGGCGCTCGTGCCCTACGGCTCCGCCGGCGATCTCGTCGTGCTCACCACGGGGAGCCTGCTCGAAGGCGGGACGAACGAGGCGCGGGTGTTCTCGATGGCCTCTCCGATCGCGCGCTGAGGCGCCGCGATCAGCCGACGCGCTCCCGCTGCTGGCGGAAGCGCGTCGGCGAGATCGCGTGCGTGCCGCGGAAGGCGCGCGCGAAGCTCTGCGAGCTGTCGTAGCCGAGCGCGAAGGCGATCTCGGTCACGGGCGCGCTCGTCGTCGCCAGCAGGAGTCGCGCCCGCTCCATGCGGATCGCCGTCTGGTAGCGGTGCGGCGGCAGGCCCGTCGAGATCTTGAAGGCGCGGGCGAAGTGGAAGACCGAGAGATCCACCAGGGTCGCGAGCTCGCGCAGCGAGACCGCCTCGGCATGATGCTCCTGCAGGTATTCCGTCGCACGCGAGAGCTGCCAGGGCGCGAGCCCGCCCCGCGGGATCGGCAGGGGGCGATCGGCCGTCGCCATCATCATGGCGACGAGCTGCATGAGGAGCCCCTCCACGAACATCGGACCGTTGAGGTTGCCCGCCCGGATCTCGGTCGTGATCCGCACGAAGGCGGCGGTGAAGGCGGGGCTCTCCAGCGCGTGGCGATGGAGCCCACCGAAATGCCCGTCCTGCGGCAACGGGTGCTCGGCGCAGAGCGCGCGCAGCGGTGCGTAGGGAATGGCCAGGGTCTCGATCATGTTCGGCCGATCGAGCAGGATCGTCGTCTGCGTCCTTGGTGGGACCACGACGAAGGCGTTGCGGGGAACGTTCGCCCGGAAACGCCCGCCACCGACGTCGAGCGTGCAGGGAATGAGGCGCGACAGCCCGCGGGTGATCACGAGATCCGGCACGGGGGCGTCGGAATAGTCGCCCGCGCCCTGGCGCGCCGCGATCAGCGTCGTGCCGAGCGCCACCGGCGCCGCCACCTCGACGAGCGTCTCGCCGTAGGCGGCCCGGTAGAAGGCCTCCAGGCTGTCGTAGGCTGCGCCCTGCATCCGTCCGGGCCTCCTCCACCGCAGCGACGCATGGAGTGTGCCAGAATTCCCATGCGTCACAACCATGCGCGCCGCGGGATCCGTGCGGCACCGCAAGATCCGCCACGTCGGCGCCCGCGTCTCCCGGATTGGCATCCCTTCGCCATTTGGATTATGAGAGGCGCCAGCCGCGCACCAACCCCATAGCGCCCTGCCCACCGCGCCCGACCGTGCGCGCGAGGAAAGCCGCCCATGAACTGGATCTCCGACGTCGTTCGTCCGCGCATCAAGACGCTGTTCAAGCGCGAGACGCCCGACAACCTCTGGATCAAGTGCCCGGATACCGGGCAGATGGTCTTCCACAAGGACGTCGAGGCCAACCTCTGGGTCATTCCCGGGTCGAACCATCACCTGCGCATGGGCGCGCGGGAGCGGCTCGCCAGCGTCTTCGACGAGGCCTTCGAGGAGATCGCGCTGCCCGAGGTCGCGACCGACCCGCTCAAGTTCCGCGACGAGAAGCGCTACGTCGACCGGCTCAAGGAGAACCGCGCCAAGACCGGAATGCCCGACGCCGTGCGCGTCGCCGTCGGTGCGGTGGGCGGGCTCGACACCACCGTCGCGGTGCAGGACTTCGCCTTCATGGGCGGCTCGCTCGGCATGGCCGCGGGCGAGGCGATCGTCACCGCGGCCGAGACCGCGTATTCCCGCAGGACGCCTTTCGTGCTGTTCGTGGCGTCGGGCGGCGCGCGCATGCAGGAGGGAATCCTGTCGCTGATGCAGATGCCGCGCACGACGGTGGCGCTGCGCCGCCTCAAGGAGGCGCGCCTGCCCTACGTCGTGGTGCTCACCCACCCGACGACCGGCGGCGTCTCGGCCTCCTACGCCATGCTCGGCGACATCCACATCGCCGAGCCGGGCGCCGTGATCGGCTTCGCGGGCGCGCGCGTCATCGAGCAGACGATCCGCGAGAAGCTCCCCGAGGGCTTCCAGCGGGCCGAGTACCTCAAGGAGCACGGCATGGTCGACATGGTCGTCGATCGGCGCGAGCTGAAGGGCACGCTCGTCACGCTCCTGCGCCTCCTCACCAAGGCGCCCGCGCTCGAGGCGGCGACCGTCGCCGCGCCGCAGTCCGTCTCGCTCGAGAAGCGCGCGGGCGACGCGCCGCTCGACATCGAGCGGCCGCAGGGCGATGCGGGCGAGACGGATGCGGCGGCGGACGCGGAGGGCCGGGTCGAGCGCCTCGCCGAGAGCCGTCCCGATCCCGCCGCACCGGAGACCGCGCGCGGCTGACGCGCGCCACACCCCCTCGCTGACACAGGCCGCCGCCCATGGAGTCGTCGGACGCCATCCTCGCGCGCTTCCTCGCGCTGCACCCGAAGTCGATCGACTTCTCGCTGTCACGCATCGAGCGCCTGCTCGCGCGGCTCGGCCACCCCGAGAAGCGCCTGCCGCCGACGATCCACGTCGCCGGCACCAACGGCAAGGGCTCGACCATCGCCTTCATGCGCGCGATCCTGGAGGCGGCCGGGCTCGTCGTGCACGTCTACACCTCGCCGCATCTCGTGCGCTTCCACGAGCGCATCCGCCTCGGCCGGCCCGGCGGCGGCGCCTTCGTGCCGGAGGAGCGGCTGGTGGAGACGCTGCGCGCCTGCGAGGAGGCGAACGAGGGCGAGCCGATCACCGTCTTCGAGATCACCACCGCCGCCGCGCTGGCGCTGTTCGCCGAGGAGCCGGCGGACGTGCTGCTGCTCGAGGTCGGCCTCGGCGGCCGGCTCGACGCCACGAACGTGATCGCCGAGCCGGCGGCGGCGATCGTCACCTCGATCGGCCTCGACCACGCCGAGTATCTCGGCGACACGATCGAGAAGATCGCCGGCGAGAAGGCCGGCATCTTCAAGCGCGGCTGCCCGGCGGTGATCGCGCGCCAGGACCACGAGGCGGCCGAGCGGACGCTCGTCGCCGCCGCCGAGCGCGTCCGGGCCTCTCGGATCCGCGTCGGCGGGCAGGACTTCTCGACTCACGAGGAGGGCGGCCGGCTCGTCTACGAGGACGACGACGGGCTCCTCGACCTGCCGATGCCGCGGCTGCCGGGCGCGCACCAGCTCGTCAATGCCGGCGCTGCCATCGCCGGCCTGCGCGCCGCCGGCTTCTCGCGGCTGCCGGCGGAGGCCTTCGAGCGCGGGATGACGAGCGTGGACTGGCCCGGGCGCCTCCAGCGCCTCACCCGCGGCGTGCTGCCGGCGCTCGCGCCGGAGGGCTCCGAGGTCTGGGTCGACGGCGGCCACAACCCCGACGGCGGCCGCGCCGTCGCCGCCGCGATGGCCGACAGGGCCGAGCGCGCCGACGTGCCGCTCGTGATGATCGTCGGCATGCTCGGCACCAAGGACGCGACCGGCTTCCTGAAGAACTTCTCAGGCCTCGCCCGCGAGGTGATCTGCGTGCCGATCCCTTCGCAGATGGCCGCGCGCCCGCCCGAGGAGGTCGCCGCCATCGCCGCCTCGGTGGGCCTCGTCACGTCGACCGCGCCGAGCGTCGAGGCCGCGCTCGCCGTCCTCAACGACACGGTCTGGGACGCGCCGCCGCGGGTGCTGATCTGCGGGTCGCTGTATCTCGCGGGAAGCGTGCTGGCGGCGAACGGGTCGCTGCCGGCTTGACGAGGGGGGTGTCGACCGCGGGGCGCTTGCCCCGCGCGCCCGCGCCGCGTAGGTTCCGGGCCATGCTGAAGACCGAGGATCCCGCCCATCCGGCGCACCTGAACCCGCTCGTGAAGCTCGCGCTGGAGCTCGGGCCGCTGGGGCTGTTCTTCTTCGCCAACCAGCGCTTCGACATCATGACGGCAACCGCCGCCTTCGTGGTGGCGACGGTGGTGGCGCTCGCGATCCACTACGCGCTGGTCAAGCGCCTGCCGATGATGCCGCTCGTCTCGGGCGTCGTCGTCGTCGTGTTCGGCGGGCTGACGCTGATCCTCGCCGACGAGCTGTTCATCAAGCTCAAGCCGACGATCGTGAACACGCTGTTCGGCGCCGTGCTGCTCGGGGGACTGTGGTTCGGCAAGTCGCTTCTGACCATCGTCCTCGATTCCGTGTTCAAGCTCACCGACGAGGGCTGGCGCAAGCTCACCTTCCGCTGGGGGCTGTTCTTCTTCTTCCTGGCCGCTGTCAACGAGGTCGTCTGGCGCACCCAGACGACGGATTTCTGGGTGAGCTTCAAGGTCTTCGGCATCATGCCGATCACGCTCGCCTTCGCGCTCGCGCAGACGCCGCTGATCCTCAAGCACGAGGACAAGAGCGGCGACGGGGAGAGCGCGGCGTAGCGCAAAGCACGTCGGAACCGTCGCGCCGCCTCTCGACTTCCTCTCGCGAACGCACACGCGAGGGGAGAGCGAGACATGGCGGGTTCCAACGCCCTGGAGAAGACGGCACGGGTCGGCTATGCCGCCCGAGGGATCGTCTACATGCTCGTCGGCGGGCTC
Source organism: Salinarimonas sp. NSM (assembly GCF_052380005.1). NCBI lineage: Bacteria > Pseudomonadati > Pseudomonadota > Alphaproteobacteria > Hyphomicrobiales > Salinarimonadaceae > Salinarimonas > Salinarimonas sp. NSM. The sequence goes on along the minus strand of NZ_JBQTCJ010000011.1, from coordinate 63,977 downwards.
GCCGTGATGGCGGCGGTCGGCGCCGGCGGGGATACCGGCGGCAGCCGCAACGCGCTCGCGAGCCTGCTCGACGAGCCCTACGGCAAGGCGCTGCTCGCCGTCATCGCGCTCGGGCTTCTCGCCTTCGCCGTCTGGCGGGAGGTGGCGGCGGTCAGCGACGCGGATCGTCGCGGGACGTCCGGCAAGGGGCTCGCCATCCGCGGCGCGCACGTGATCAGCGGGATCGTCTATCTCTCGCTCGCCGTCTACGCCGCCGGCCTCGCCTTCGGCTGGGCGACGGGCGGCGGCGGGTCGGGGGACGGCGGCGCGCAGAGCTGGTCCGCCTGGCTCCTGGCGCAGCCTTTCGGCCGCTGGCTGCTGGGCCTCGTCGGTCTCGCCGTGGCGGGCGTCGGCGTCGCGTTCCTCGGGCGCGCCTGGAAGGGCGACGTGACGAAGCACCTGCACTACGCGCCCGAGCAGCGCGGCTGGGTCGTGCCGCTGGGCCGCGCCGGCTTCGCGGCGCGCGGCGTGGTGTTCCTGATCATCGGCGGCTTTCTCGTGGTGGCCGCCTGGCAGGCGCAGTCGAGCGAGGCGCGGGGGCTCGGCGGGGCGCTGCGCACCCTCCAGGAGCAGCCTTACGGCTGGGTGCTCCTCGGGCTCGTCGCCGCCGGCCTGTTCGCCTTCGGCGTCTTCGGCCTCGTGCAGGCGGTCTACCGCCGCATCGACGCGCCGGACATGGACGATGCCGCCGGCGACGCGAAGCGCGCAGCGCAGCGGGGGGCGCGGAAGGTCAGCTGACGGGTGCTCTCCCGCGCGCCGCGATCAGGTCCCGCAGCGTCGTGATCGTCGAGGCGTCGGCCACGCCGTCGATGCGCTCGGGGCGGAAGTGGCGCTGGAACGCGCTCACAACCTGCTCCGTCGTCTCGCCGAAGACGCCGTCGATCGGGACGCCCCAGCCGTACAGCGCGAGCATGGCCTGCAGCGCCTCGATCGGCGGGCCCTCCTCGCCACGCTGGAAGAAGCGGCCGTCGCGGATCGGCGTCGGCGAGACCCAGTGCCCGACGCCCTCGGCGGCGAGCCGCGCCCATGGGAAGGTCTCGCCGGGGTCGCGCTTGCGCGAGGGCGCCACGTCGGAATGGGCGAGCACGCGCTCCGGACGGATCGCCCAGCGGGCGACGAGATCGCGGCACAGCGCGATCACCGCGGCGATCTGTGCCTCCGGATAGGGCGCGAGCCGGCCCGCCTCGTCGTGTCCGGGATGCGCGATCTCGATGCCGAGCGAAGCGGAGTTGAGATCGGTCTCGCCCGCCCAGCTCGACACCCCCGCGTGCCACGCCCGCCGTCCCTCCGGTACGAGCTGGAGCGTGCGGCCGTCCTCGAAGACGAAGTAGTGGCAGGACACCTCGGAGACGGGGTTGCACAGCCATTGCAGCGCCTGCCCGGCATCGGGCATGCCGGTGTAGTGCAGGACCAGCATGTCCGGCCGCCTCCCGTCCTTGCGCTCGCCGTGATTCGGCGAGGGGAAGACCTTTTGCGCGTGCTGGGATTCGGGGGAGGGGTGGGGCATGTCGCTGGAGGCTCTTCGATCGTCCCGTTGACTTATGCGCGATGCGGACGTGGCGCCAGCGTCCGCGATCCTACAGCCCGCGCTCCCGCGCGATCCGGTCCCACGCCGCGTTGACCGCGGCGAGGCGGCGGGTGGCGATGGCGATGGCTTCCGGGGGCAGGCCGCGGGCGACGGCGCGGTCGGGGTGGATCTCGGCGACGAGGCGGCGCCACTGCGCCTTGAGCGCGGCGTCGTCCATCTCGCGGGTCGCGCCCAGCACGGCGTAGGGATCGTCCTCCAAGGCCACGTGGCGCGCGGCCACCCGCTCGAACCGGGCGGCGTCGAAGCCGAAGATGCGGGCGACCTCGCCCAGGAAGGCGAACTCGCGCTCGTGCACGGCCCCGTCGGCGGCGGCGATGAGGAAGAGGCCGTCGAGCACGTCCTCGAGCAGCGCCGGCTCGTCGGCGAGGAGCTCGCGCATCTGCAGCGCGTAGGACTCGTAGCCGTCGGCGGTGCGGCTCGCCAGATCGAACAGCGCCTCGACCCGGGCGCGGTCCGCCTCGTCGACCTCGACGATCCGGCGGAACGCCTCGCGCTCGGAGCGCATCACCACGCCGTCCGCCTTGGCCATCTTCGCCGCGAGCGCGACGAGGCCGGTGGTGAAGACCACGTCCTTGGGCGTCGGGCCGAGAAGGCCTCCTTCGCGGAACGGCGCACCCTCGCGGTCGACGAGGACGTGGCCGATCGCGGCACCGATCAGCGCGCCGATCGGCCCGCCGACCACGAAGCCGATCCCGAACCCGCCGAGCTTTCCCCACACGCTCATCGCCACAGGCCTTCCCGAATCGCCCGAGACGCTAGCGCAAAAGCGGAAGGCCCGGGAGGGATTCCCGGGCCTTCGCGAGCGATTGTGCAGGACTGTCGTCCTCAGGCGGGGTAGCAGTAGCCGTCGCTGGCGAGATAGTAGCCGCGCGGGCAGCCCGAGGCGGCGGGGGCCGTGCCCGCGCCGATGATCGCGCCGGCGCCGGCACCGAGCGCGCCGCCGATGAGGGCGCCCTCACCGCGGTTGCCGGATCCGGCGACCGCGCTGCCGACGGCCGCCCCGCCCGCGCCGCCGATCAGGGCACCGCCGACCGCGCGCTCGCCGGGGGTCGTGCAGGCGCCGACCGAGAAGGCGAGCGCGCCGGCGGCGAGAAGCGTAGCGAAGCGTTTCATGGGTGATCTCCTCCCTCGAGGCCCGGAACGCCGGGCGGTCGAAATCCAACCCAGAACGCGGAGATCGCACGTCCGTTCCCCCGCGCCGCGCGGATCGTCGGGCGCGGTCGCCGGAGGCCGATGCGCGGTGGCGCTTGACGAGGGTGGGGCCGCGCGCCCACATGGAGCCCGCGTCAGTCGGCCGGGCGGCCGCTCCGCGCATCGCGCGGGGAGGAAAGTCCGGGCTCCACGGAGAAACGGTGCCGGATAACGTCCGGCGGGGGCGACCCCAGGGACAGTGCCACAGAAAGCAGACCGCCGCGGCGGGCTCCGGCCCGTCCGCGGTCAGGGTGAAAGGGTGCGGTAAGAGCGCACCGCGGGACCGGCAACGGCGCCCGGCACGGCAAACCCCACCGGGAGCAAGACCGAATAGGGACGACACGGGGCGCAACCGCGCCCCAGGGCCGTCTCCGGCCTCGTCGTCCGGGTTGGTTGCACGAGGTGGCCGGCAACGGTCATCCCAGATGAATGGCCGCCCATCGCGGGGTGACCCGCGTGGACAGAACCCGGCTTACAGGCCGGCTGACGCGACTTCGCCGAATGCAACGCCCTCGCCGATCGCGGTCGTCGTGTCGCAGGTCGGCTGCGCCGCGCCGTGCGTAGACCCCGGCGAAGGAGGCGTGTCGACATGAACGCTGCGGAGATATTCACGCTCGGGAAGGCGGGCCTGTGGCTCCTGCTGCCCATCGCCTTCGGCATCTGGCAGCTCGTCTCGGTGCGCCGGGAGATCCGGCGCGACCGTGAGGCGGCGAGCCGCGAGGCGGCGCGCACGCCGCCTACCAGCTGATCTCGAACAGGCAGGCGGCGTCGCCGCGGCCCTCGCAGGCGGTCTGGCGGCAGCGGGCGCGCGGATGGACGAGGGCGCGCCAGAGCGCCTCGAACGTGCCGGCGTAGAAGGCGCAACCCGGCAGCGTGAGGCGCGCGCCCGCGACGAGCGGGCAGCCGCCGATCCGTACCCGCGCGGGCGCCGTGGCGAGGACGGAGAAGGCGCCGGACCCCGCGAAGGTCCAGGAATGACGCGCCACCGCCTTCAGGAGGAGCCGGCTCGTGAGCGGCGCCGGAAGGCGGGCGAGGAGCCACCGCGCCGGTGCGGGGATGCGATGCGCGAGCAGGTAGCGACCCGTGCGTAGCCCGGCTTCGAAGCCGAGCTCCGCCGCCATCGGCTCGCCGACCGCGGCGCGCAGGACGGCGTGGAGCGCCGCAACCTCGCGCTCGTCGACCATCGCCGCGGGCGGCGCGAAGACGTAGGGCTCGAGCCCGGCCTGCACGAGGATTCGCCCGGTCTCCCGGCGGCCGAGCGCCTCGAGCAGTACCTCGCGCATCTGGATGATGGCGTTGGGCCCGATGCGTGCCGACGCCGACGCGGCCGGGGCGTCCGCGTCGGCGAGGTCCGCCGGGAGTGCGGCGGGGGGCGCGCCCATGGCTCAGGCGTCCTCTGCCATCTGCTGCTTGCCGCCGCCGCAGGCCATGACGGGACCCTCGCCGCCGGCGGTATCGGGGAGCGCCCCCGGCGGCGTCTCGCGCACGTCGGCGCGCGCCGCCTTCGCCACCGCCGCGCGCTCGCGCAGGGCCGCGCTCTGCTTGGCCTTGCGATGCGCCTTGGCGCGATCCGCCGCCGCCTGCCACTCGTCCGCCTGGGCCGGGGCGATCCGGCGCGTGTCGTCGAAGTGGAAGTCGACCTTGCCCTTCGACTGCGGCCCCCAGTAGTTCACCTTGCCGAGGTCGTAGAACGTCCTCGCGAAGCCGGCCTTCAGGAAGGCCTTCAGGCAGCCGAGCAGGTAGCGCCGTCGGAAGCCCTTGCCCTTCCACGGGTAGTCGAACAGCGCCTTCTTCATGTAGAAGCGCCGGTAGTTGTTCATGACCCGGTCGAGCAGCTCGCCGCGCTCCATCGCGTCGGGCTTGATGATCGGCGTGACGAAGTTGTACTTGTCGAAGTCGTAGATCTCGACCTTGTCGCCCAGCTCCTGGAACAGCGGCGTATAGGGCCAGGGCGTGTACATCGACCAGTTGGCGAGATCCGGGTCCCAGTCCCGCGCCATCTGGTAGGTCTCCTCCAGCGTCTCGGCGGTCTCGTTCTCGAGCCCGACGATGAACTGCGCCTCCACGAAGATGTCGGCGTCGCGCAGCGCGCGGATGGCGCGCTTGTTGTCCTCGATCGTGGTCTCCTTGTTGAAGCGGTCGAGCTTCATCTGCGCCGCCGCCTCGGTGCCGAGCGAGACGTGGACGAGGCCGGCCGCGCGGTAGAACTTCAGGTCGTCGATGTCGCGCAGGATGTCGGTGACGCGGGTGTTGATGCCCCACTTGATCTTGTCGGGCAGGCCGCGGTCGATCAGCTCCTGGCAGAAGGCCGTGAACTTCTTCTTGTTGATGGTCGGCTCCTCGTCCGCGAGGATGAAGAAGCCTACCTGGTGGTCGCGCACCAGAGCCTCGATCTCGTCCACCACCTTCTTCGGGTCGCGCACCCGGTAGTCGCGCCAGAACTTCCACTGGCTGCAGAAGGTGCAGGTGAAGGGGCAGCCCCGCGCCATGTTGGGGATCGCGACGCGCACGCCGAGCGGGATGTAGATGTACTTCTCCCACTCGAGCAGCGACCAGTCCGGCGAGATCGCGTCGACGTTCTTGACGGTGGGCGCCGCCGGGCTCGCGACGATCGTCTCGCCTTCGCGGAAGGCCAGCCCGCGGATGGAGTTGCGGTCCTGCGGCCAGCGGCCGTTGAGCACGGCGGTGCACAGGTCGACGATGATCTCCTCGCCCTCGCCGCGCACGACCACGTCGATCCAGGGCGCCTCGGACAGGACCTGCTTGTACATGAAGGTGGCGTGCACGCCGCCGATGACCGTGACGATCTCCGGGTTGACCTCCTTCGCGATCTCGAGCACCCGCTCGGCCTTGTAGATCGAGGGGGTGATGGCGGTCGTCCCGACCATGTCGGGGTTCGCGTTCTCGATCTCGGCGCGGATCTGCTCGTCGGAGAGATGGTTCGTCATCGCATCGACGAAGACGACGTCCGTGAAGCCCGCGCTCTTCAGGGATCCCGCGAGGTAGGCGACCCAGGCGGGCGGCCAGTTCCCGGCGATCTCGGCGCCGCCGGAATGGTAGTTGGGGTGGATCAGCATGATGCGCATGGGGGAGCCTCCCGACGGTCTTGTCAGGAAAAGCTGACACATCGAGCCGTCAGGCAACGTGATCTAGATCAAGGCTCCGCAATCGCACCGAGGTTCACCGGCGCTGCCCGCCGGACTACTGCGCGTCGAGCACCGCCGTCTCGAGCTCGGCCGGATCGAGCTCGGCCATCGTGCGCCGCAGCCCGTTCTCCCGCGCGAACGCGTCCTCCACCGCCTCGCGCGCGCTGATGCCCAGCCGCTCGTCGGCCTTCTCGCGCAGCCTCGCCGTCATCTGCGCCTCGCGGAAGGGTCGGAAGTCGGCGAGCCCCGAGGGACGGCCGTCGCGGCCGCGGAAGACGAGGGGACCTTCGTTCGTCATGACGATGTCGCCGCGGCGAAGCGTCATGTCGAGGCGGATGTCGAGCCGCTCCGCGACGCGCCGGTTCGGGCCCTGGCACGAGCAGGTGTCGTCCGTCGAGGTGCGGTAGGCGCCCGCCATCGGCACGTCGGCGTAGCGCATGCCGTCGGCGGCGCGGGCGCGGTCGAGGTCGTCCTCGCCCGGCGAGAGCACGAAGAGCTTCGTCGGCGCGCCCGGACAGCCGGCGTTGCAGGCGAGGTCGTGCAGCGGCAGGTCGCGCTGGGAGGCGAGATCGCCGACGGGGAAGGCGTAGCCGTCGCACATGCGCACGCACATGGTGCGCCCCGCGGGGCCGGACGCGATCCGCGAGGAACCTTGCGGGCTCCCGCCCGACGCGGAGGACCCGTCGAGCGTCGCCGGCTGCGTCGCCGTGGGCAGGACGCGGTGGCGCCGCGCGAAGGCGTCGCGCGGGGGCGGTGGCGCGTTCACCCGCTGCGCTGCCGGAGCGCGGGCGTCCGCCCGGAAGAAGTCGAGCGCGCCGGTCGCCTCGACGGCGCTCGGCGCGAGCGCCGGCGCCAGGCCTGCGGCGAGGAGGGCGATGCCGGCGAGGCGGGCGGCCGTTCGCGCACGGTCGTTCGCGCGCGGCGTATCGCCGGCGCGTCGGCCAGTCTTGTGGATGTTCACGGTGGTACCCCGATGGGTCGTTCCAGCATTTGGAACGGCAAGTCTCCATCCGGGGAAGAGTTCCGTTGCCGAAAACGGTCCTATTGCCGAGTAACGCCGTCGGACATGGTTTGCAACCGCCGCTCGAAGATCTCCCGCACCCGCTTGCGGGTCTCCCCGAGCTCCGCCGAGAGGCGGGCGGGATCGGGCACCCCGGCCTCCGCCGCCAGCCGCCGCAGGATCGCCGGCGGGGCGCTCTTGGGGTCGAAGCGTCCCTCCACAGTGAGGCGCTGCCAGTGGAAGACCCGCGTCAGCAGCGCCTGCGCGGCAACGAGCACGTCCGCCTCCTCCGCGGTGAGGAAGCCCGAGTCGCCCGCGTGCGCGAGCGCGACACCCGGTGAGAGACCGACGAGGCCGGGGCGCACGTGCGCGTGCGCGAGCACGAAGGCCTGGGCGAGGAAGTCGAGATCGGTGAGGCCGCCGGCGGCGAGCTTCATGTCCCAGGCGTCGCCCTCGCCCTTCTCGCGGGCGATCAGCCGGCGCATGGCGAGCACCTCGCGGGCGACCGTGGCCGGATCGCGCGCCAGCCCCACCACCTCGGCGATGGCGCGGGTCGCGTCCGCGGCGAGGCCGCCGTCGCCGGCCACGACCCGCGCGCGGGTCAGCGCCATGTGCTCCCACAGCTCCGCGTCCTCGCGCTGGTAGGCGAGGAAGCCGCGGAACTGCGTCGCGACCGGGCCGGAGCGCCCGGAGGGCCGAAGCCGCAGGTCGACCTCGTAGAGCGCGCCGCGCCGGGTCGGCGCGGTCAGCGCCGAGACGAGCCGCTGGGTCAGGCGCGTGTAGTAGACCGTGGCGTCCACCGCCTTGCGCCCGTCGCTCTCGCGGTTCTCGTGGTCGAAGTCGTAGAGCACGACGAGATCGAGGTCGGACGTCGCGGTCATCTCCCGCGTGCCGAGGCGGCCGAGGCCGAGGACGGCGATGCGCCCGCCGGGTACGCGGCCGTAGTCGGCCACGAACTCGCGCTCCACCGCCTCGTAGGAGGTCTGCACCACCGCCTGCGCGATGGCGGCGTAGGCCTGCCCGGCGCGCTCGGGCGAGAACACGCCCGACAGCATCCGCGCCCCGGTGACGAAGGTCGCCTGGCGGGTGACGTCGCGGGTCCGGTCGAGAAAGTCCTCGAAGGAGGCGGGGCTGCCGAGCGCCCCGCGCACCTGTGCGAGCATCTCGCCCTCGTCGACGATCGGGTCGCCGAAGGCCGGGTCGATGATCGCGTCGAGCACGTGGGGGCTCCGCGCCACCGTGTCGGCGAGGCGCGGGGCGGTGCCGAGCAGGTCCGCGAAGAGCGTCAGGAGACGATCGTGGTTGAGGAGGATCGTCATCAGCTCGACGGCGGCCTTCATGCGGCCGAACACGGCGTCGAGCCGCTCGAGCGCGCCGTCGGGGTCCGCCGTGCCGCCGAGCGCGGCGAGCAGCGCCGGGGTCAGCTCGGTGAGCACCTCGCGGGCGCGGGCCGAGGTGATCGCGGCGCGGCGCCCGAAATGCCAGCCGCGCACGGTCTCCGCCGCCTTCTCCGGGTCCCGGAAGCCCATCTTGCGCAGCGTGCCGAGCGTCTCCGGGTCGATATCCGCGCCGGTGAAGACGAGGCTGCCGGCCTCGGAGGCGAGCTCCGGCCCTTCCTCGAACAGGAGCGCGTAGTGCTTCTGCACCGTGCGCGCGACCTCGGTGAGCGCCTTGCCGAAGGCCTTCGTGCTCCTGTAGCCGCAGAAGCGCGCGAAGCCCTTGAGCGTCGCCTCGTCGGCGGGCAGGCGCTGGGTCTGCTCGTCGGCGACCATCTGGAGCCGGTGCTCGATGCCGCGCAGGAAGCGGTAGGCGGCGGCGAGCTCGTCGCGGGCCTCCGCCGTGATCCAGCCCTCCGCCTGGAGCTCCGCGAGCATCTCCAGCGTGCGGCGACCCCTGAGCGAAGGGCGGCGCCCGCCGAAGACGAGCTGCTGCGTCTGCACGAAGAACTCGATCTCGCGGATGCCGCCACGCCCGAGCTTGATGTCGTGACCGGCCACCGCGATCTCCGCGTGTCCGCGCACCGCGTGGATCTGGCGCTTCATGGCGTGGACGTCGGCGATCGCCGCGAAGTCGAAGTACTTGCGCCAGATGAAGGGTGCGAGCTCCCCGAGGAAACGTGCGCCGAGCGCGACGTCGCCCGCGACCGGTCGCGCCTTGATCAGCGCCGCGCGCTCCCAGTTCTGGCCGACGCTCTCGTAGTAGGAATAGGCCGAGGGCAGCGCCACCGCGACGGGGGTCGAGCCGGGGTCCGGGCGCAGGCGGTAGTCGACCCGGTGGACGTAGCCCTCGCCGGTGCGCTCCTGCAGCATCTTGGCGAGGTTCTGGGCGAAGCGTGCGTAGAACGGCGGCGCCTCCATCGGATCCTTCATCGCCGGGCAGGCGGGATCGAAGAAGACGACGAGGTCGATGTCGCTCGAGTAGTTCAGCTCGCGCCCGCCGTGCTTGCCGAGCGCGAGGATCACCGCGCCGGTGCCGCGGCCCGGCTCGTCCGGATCGGGCAGGGTCAGCTTGCCGGCGGCGGCCGCCTCGACGAGGAGCGTGTCCGCCGCGCCCGCGACGGAGGCGTCGGCGAAGTCCGAGAGCGCGGCGACGACCCGGTCGACGTCCCACACGCCGCCGATGTCGGCGAGCGCGACGAGGAGCGCGTGGTCGGCCCGCGCCCGTCGCAGCGCCTTCGCGACGTCCTCCCGGCGGGCCTCACCGGCGGCGACCGCACGGAAGCGGTTTCGCTGCTCGGAGACGATGCGGGCGTGGCTCTCCTCGGGCGGGGCGAGCGCCAGCCGGGCGAGGCGCTCGGGCCGCGAGGCGAGGCGCGTGAGGAAGGGGGAGTGCTCGAAGATCAAGCCGACGAGATTGCGCAGCGGGCCGCTCTCGAGATGGGGGACGAGGGCGGCGGCGTCCTCTCTCGCGCGCGCACCTTCGATCAGATCGGAGAGGCGCGTCTTGGCGATCTTCGCCGAGCAGGGGGGGCAGTCGTCGCGGAGGCGGTCGGCGAGGGAGGTCGTGTCGGTCATGGCGATGGCGTTCGTCCTTCGGGGCGCCGACAATAGCCCGTCGGGGCCGGGTGTCATGCTCGTTCGCGACCGATCTCCCCCTCCCGACGGTGGATTGACGTTCCCCCGCGCGGCGTGCTCTCTGCCCGCAGGCGACCGGATCCGGCATGAAACGATCGACAGCGCTCTCTCTCCCGAACATCCTCACCTACGGGCGCTGCCTCGCCGTGCCGGCCGTGGTCGTGCTGCTGTTCTGGCCCAACGACACGTGGGCGCGCTGGTGGGCGCTCGGAATCTTCGTCGCCGCCGCGATCACGGACTATTTCGACGGGTATCTCGCCCGCGCCTGGAATCAGCAGTCGGCGCTCGGGCGCATGCTCGACCCGATCGCCGACAAGCTGCTCGTGGCGGCCGTGCTGATGATGCTCGTCGCGCACGGGACGATCGCGGGCTGGAACATCTGGGCGGCGATCGTCATCCTCCTGCGCGAGATCCTCGTGTCGGGCCTGCGCGAGTTCCTCGCCGACCTCAAGGTCTCGGTGCCGGTGTCGCGGGTGGCGAAGTACAAGACCACCCTCCAGCTCGTGGCGCTCGGCTTCCTCGTCGCGGGACCCGCGGGGGACGTGGTGTTCCCGCCGACGACGGTGACGGGCCTCGTGCTCCTGTGGGCGGCGGCGCTGCTGACGCTGTGGACGGGATGGGACTACATGCGCGCGGGACTGCGCCATCTGGTCGAGGACTGAGAGCGGGACGGTGAGCTCGGGAGCGGGGCGATGGCAGTGAAGATCCTCTATTTCGCTTGGGTGCGCGAGCGTATCGGCAAGACCGAGGAGGTCGTCGAGCCGCCCGCGGACGTGACCACGATCGCCGACCTCGTCGGCTGGCTCAAGGGCCGCGGCGAGGAATACGCCTACGCCTTCGAGAACGAGACCGTGATCCGCGCCGCCATGGACCAGCTCCACGTCCACCGCGACGCGGTGATCACCGGGGCGGGCGAGATCGCCTTCTTCCCGCCGATGACGGGAGGCTGAGGCCGTGGACGAGGCGAGCCCCGCGATCGTGCCGATCGTCCGCATCCAGGCCGAGCCATTCGAGGCCGCGGCGGAGGCCGCGGCGCTGGTGCGCGGGCGCACCGACGTGGGTGCGGTCGTGACCTTCACCGGGCTGTGCCGCGACGAGAACGGGCGCCTCGCGGCTCTCGAGCTCGAGCACTATCCGGGCATGGCCCAGGCCGAGATCGCCCGGGTCGCGGGCGAGGCGGCGCGGCGCTTCCCGCTCCAGGGCCTCGTCGCCATTCACCGCTACGGCGTCATCCGCCCCGGCGAGGAGATCGTCCTCGTGGTCGCCGCCTCCCCCCACCGCCGCGCCGCCTTCGAGGCCGCCGACTTCATGATGGACTGGCTGAAGACCAAGGCTCCGTTCTGGAAGCGCGAGCACCCCGCCGGCGAGGCGGAAGCCGGCGGCTGGGTCGCCTCCAAGGCCGAGGACGAGCGGGCGGCGGACCGGTGGGTGCGTTGAGCCGATCGGGGACGTCCATGCGCATCCGCCCCGCCCATCCCGAGGCCGACGCCGACGCGCTCTGGCGCATCCTCGCGCCGATGATCCGCGCCGGAGACACCTACACGCTCGACCGCGACATGGGCCGCGCGGACGCGCTCTCCTACTGGCTCGCGCCGGCGCACGCGACCTTCGTCGCGCAGGACGAGGCGGGGGCGGTGCTGGGGACCTACTACCTGCGCGCCAACCAGCGCGGGGGAGGGGCGCACGTGGCCAATTGCGGCTACGTCACCGCGGCGGAGGCGGCCGGGCGGGGCGTCGCGCGGGCGATGGCGGCGCATTCGCTGGAGGAGGCCCGCCGCCGCGGCTTCCGCGCGATGCAGTTCAACTTCGTCGTCTCCACCAACGAACGGGCGGTGCGGCTTTGGGAGAGCCTCGGCTTCGACACCGTCGGCCGCCTGCCGGCCGCCTTCGCCCATCCGACGATGGGGGAGGTGGACGCGCTGGTCATGTATAGAAGGTTGTGAAGGGCGCGCTCCCGCTTCCTCCCCGGAGGGGAGGAGTCCGCGCGGAACGCGCGGGCGGTGGGGCCGTTCGAAAGTCCTGCGAGCCGGCCCGCCGCCCTCCCTACCCTCCGGCCTGCAGCCTCCGTCCTCCCCTGCGGGGAGGAGGCGGTGGAGCGTGGCGTCGACGGGGAGCCCCGATTTCATCCCTCGACCATCCGCGCCACCGCCGCCTCCAGCCGATCCAGGTCCTCCTCCCGCGAGAGGCGGTGGTCGCCGTCCTTGATCAGCGTCATCGTCACCGAATCGGAGGCCATCGCCTCCATGGTCTCCACCGCGTGGCGCCAGGGGACGTCGGGGTCCTTCATGCCCTGGAGGATGTGGACGGGGCAGCCGGTGGCGATGGGGCCGTCCATCAGCAGGTGCCGGCGGCCGTCCTCGATCAGCGCCCGGGTGATCGGCGTCGGCTCGCCGTAGTCGGAGGGGGCGTGGAACACGCCCTCGCGCAGGATCGTGTCGCGCACCCCTTCCGGGAAATGCGCCCACATCAGGCGCTCGGTGAAGTCCGCCGCCGGCGCGATCAGCACCATGCCCGCCGGTGCCCTCGGGGTGCCCGCGAGGGCGCGCGCGACGAGGAGGGCGATCCAGCCGCCCATGGAGGAGCCCACCAGGACCGGCGGCCGGTCGACGAAGCGGTCGATGACGCCGAGCGCGTCCTCGAGCCACAGCGAGATCGTGCCGTCCACGAAGCGCCCGCCCGATTCGCCATGCCCCGTGTAGTCGAAGCGCACACAGGCGCCGCCGGTGCGTTCGCAGAAGGCATCGAGCCGCTCGGCCTTGCCGCCGCGCATGTCGCTGCGGAAGCCGCCGAGCCAGACGACGGGGGGCGAATCCGGCCGGCTCGTCGCGGCACGCGCCTCCACCGCGATGCGCCGCGCCGCCGAGCCGGTGCCGATGTCGATCATTTCCGCCATGGTTTTACCAAACCTCAACGCTGTTTCAGGCGTTACTGCGTAGATCCGCGCGCGGGCCGCAGCCGCACCGCGCCATGCTCGAGGCCCGCCCCATGTCACCGCGTTCGCCACGGCCGTGCCAGCCTCCGACCCGTGCCATAGCACGCGGGGCGCCCGGCGCGCGAGGCGCCGCATGAGCGCCGCGCGCGACGTCGTCTACGATCCCGCCGCCCATCCGCTCGCCGGGCGCACGATCCTGCAGATCATCCCGGAGCTCGAGGCCGGCGGCGCCGAGCGCACGGCCGTCGACGTCGCGGCCGGTCTCGCCGCGGTGGGCGCGCGCGCCCTCGTCGCGACCGAGGGTGGGCGACTCGTCGGCGAGCTCCAGGCCAAGGGCGGCATCTGGGTGCCGTTCCCGGCGGCGACGAAGAACCCGCTCTCGATGCTGCGCAACGTGCGCCGGCTGGCGCGGCTGTCTCTCGACGAGGGTGTCGTGCTGATCCACGCCCGCTCGCGGGCGCCGGCCTGGTCGGCCCTCGGCGCCGCGCGGGCGCTGTCTTTGCCCTTCGTGACGACCTACCACGGCTCCTACCAGAGCCGCACCGGCCTGAAGCATCGCTACAACCGCATCATGGCGCGCGGCGACATCGTCATCGCCAACTCGCACTACACGGCCGGGCTGATCGCGGGCCTCTACCCGGAGGCCGAGCCGCGGCTGCGGGTGATCCACCGCGGTACGGATCTATCCGCCTACGCCCCCTCCGCCGTCGCGCCGGAGCGGATCGAGGCGCTGCGGGCGGAATGGGGCGTCGCGCCGCACCAGCGGGTCGTGCTGCTCGCCGCCCGCCTCACCGGCTGGAAGGGCCAGGCCGTGCTGATCGAGGCGGCCGCCCGCCTCAAGAGCTGGGGTCTCACCGACGTCGTCTTCGTGCTCGCCGGCGATCCGCAGGGACGCGAGGGCTACGTGCGCGAGCTCGACGGGCTCGTCGCCGCGCGTGGCGTCGCCGACTTCGTGCGGCGGGTGGGTCATTGCACGGACATGCCCGCCGCCTTCCTCGGCGCGTCCGTGGTGACGGTGCCCTCGACGGAGCCGGAGGCCTTCGGCCGCTCGGCCGTGGAGGCGCAGGCGATGGGCACGCCCGTCGTGGTGTCGGATCTCGGCGCCGTGCCCGAGACCGTGCTCGCCCCGCCCCAGGTGGAGCCCGCCCAGCGCACCGGCTGGCGCGTCGCCGCAGGAGACGCCGAGGCGCTCGCCGACGCGATCGCCGAGGCGCTCACGCTCGGCGCCAGCGCCCGGGAGGCGATGGCGCTGCGCGCGCGGCTCCACGTCGAGCGGCACTTCTCGCTGGACCGCATGGTCGCGGACACGCTCGACGTCTACGCGACGCTGCTGGCGCGCCGGAGCGGCTGAGGGCGCGTCACGGCCGCCGCAGGCCCGCGGTGTCCACCGGTACGCTGTCGGACAGGCTGAGCAGGCTGTCGTGCAGGAGCTGGATCTGGTAGGCGGGATTGTGCACCCAGCCGCCGGGGTCCTTCTTCACCGCCTGATAATTGTAGGCCGCCGCCAGCAGGCGCGGCGTCCAGCTCGCGTATCGGTTGGGCGGGATCGCGTCCTCCGGCGCGATCGTCCCGTCCCCGTCCGCATCGGCGAAGAAATAGGGGAAGCCGTCGGCGTAGACGATCGGCGCGCCGGCGACGTCGGCCGCGTAGGTGCGGATCGCGTCGTAGAGCATGGCGTGGAGGCCCTGGATCTCCGAGCGGATGCCGCCCGAGCGATCGCCGTTGCCGTCGAAATCCGCATGGCGCATGCGGATCGCCCGGATGTCGTCCACGCCCTGGTGGCAGGCGAAGCACGACTCGGTCGCGACCTGGGTCGTATGCGGCTGGTGGCAGGCGACGCAGGTCGCGGCGCTCGGCACGTGCTCGAACGTCTGCGCGTAGGAGAAGCCCGGATACTGGAACCCGCCGCGCACGTCCGAGCCGTGCATCGTAGCCGCCGCGACGCCGTAGTGGATGTTGAGGAAGGAGAGATCCGCGGAGACCGTGTCCGGCTCGAGCCCCGCGGTCGCGGCGGTCACGGCGTCGCCGGACTGGCGGCCCTGGTGGCAGACCGTGCAGGTCGCCGAGGCATCGAGCGCGTCGATCACGACGCCGGAAGGAAAGGTCACCGCGTCGAGCGCGTGCGCCGCCTGCGTGTGGCAGGAGGCGCAGCCGATCGGCGCGTTGATCGCGGCCGGCGCGTCGACCGCGCCCGCCGCGCTGCCGTCGGCGCCGATGAAGTCGACGAAGCCCGGCTGGGAGTGGCAGGCGGCGCAGGCGACCGGCACCTCGCCCTCTGCGTTCCAGTGCGTGAACGAGCCCGAGTGGTAGTCCCCGTGCGGCGAGGCGAGCCAGCGTTCGACGATGGCGGCGAGACGGTCGAGCTCGCTCGACCCCGCGCCGCCCTGCGCCTGCGCCTGCCAAGGCGCGACGATGAGCGCCAGGAGGGCGAGCATGGCGAGACGTCCGTTCCACACCCAGGCGGTCCCCATGGCACATCTCCCGTCGTCGCGCAGAAAGTCGAGCCGAACCTGAGACAGGGTGCGGCAACGCCTTGACCTTGGCAAGGCTCCAGGGTGGACTGACGGCGCCTTCCCCGGAGCCGGTTTTCGAGAGCCGGCTTACACTCGCCGGCTTTCGAGAAGCCGGCGTGCACGAGCCGAGAGCGCGATGGACACGCAGGACGCCGCCACGAGACCGCGCGACCCCGACACCGGGGGGGCGCCCGCGGGCGGATCGACCCTCCGACCCGCCCGCCTCCCGCGCCTGCCCGGCCCCGCCCTGGCGGCGCTCTACCTCGTCTTCTGCGGCACCACGCTGGTGCTGGCCCTCGCGACGCTCGGCGAGGCGGCCCCGCTCGCGGCATGGGAGAAGGTCGCGAGCGGGCTCGGCCTCGTGGCGCTCGCTGCGATGACGGTGCAGCTCGTCACGTCGGGGCGCTTCGATGCCGCGTCCGGGCGGCTCGGCATCGACCGGATCATGGCCTTCCACAAGGTGATCGCCTGGTGGATCCTGGTCGCACTGCTCGCGCACCCGCTCCTCTACGTGCTGCCGACCTGGCTCGCCGATCCCGCGCTCGGGCGCGAGCGGCTCGTCGCCTACCTGACGGCGCCGCACTATCGCAGCGGCGTCGTGGCGCTCGCGGCGCTGGCGCTCCTCGTCGTCGGCGGGGCGCTGCGCGAGCGGCTTCCCTGGCGCTACGAGAGCTGGCGCGGCAGCCACCTCGTGCTCGCCCTGCTCGCCGTCGGCGGCGGGCTGCACCACGCGATCACGGTCGGCCGGTTCAGCGCGGCGGGACCGGTCAACCTGTTCTGGGGGGCGGTGGCGCTCGGCGCGGTCGCGGTGATCGCCGTGCTCTACGGCTGGCGCTGGGCGGCGCTCCACCGCCGGCCCTGGCGGCTCGCCTCGGTGACGCGCAAGGCCGACCGGATGTGGGAGCTCGACATCCAGCCCGCCGCCGGCAACCCGCCCTTCACCTACCGCGCCGGCCAGTTCGTCTGGATGACGGAGGGTGCGCGCCGCTTCCCGCTCCTCGACCATCCCTTCTCCATCGCCGACAGCCCGCTGCGCCCCGGGCTGAGCCTCATCGTCAAGGAGGCCGGCGACTTCACGAGCCGCGTCGGCGCGCTCGCGCCCGGCACGCCGATCGGCATCGACGGGCCCTACGGTGTCTTCACGCTCGACGCGCACCCGTGCGACGCCGTGGTCCTGATCGCCGGCGGCGCCGGCATCGGGCCGATCATGGGGCTCCTGCGCGATCTCGCCGCCCGGCGCGACCCGCGCCCCATCCGCGTCGCCTACGCCGCCGGGCGGCCGGAGAACTTCGCCTGCCTCGACGAGATCCGCGCCGCCGCCTCGATCCTCGACCTCGAGATCGTGCTCGTCAGCGAGACCGACGCGGAAGCCTGGGACGGTGCCGTCGGCCGGCTCGACCGGGAGCGGCTCGCGGGGCTCCTGCGCGGGCTCGACCTCGCGCGCACCGTCGCCTTCCTGTGCGGGCCCGGCCCGATGGTGACGGGCGTCTCCGACACGCTGCTCGACATCGGCATGCCGTCTCGCAACGTCGTCTACGAGCGCTTCGACTACGGCTCGGGCGGGCGCTCGCGCCGGGATCGGCGGCGCGCGCTCGTCATCACGGCCGTCGGCGCGGGCCTCGTGGCGCTCGCGGGCCTGTTCGCGCTCCTCGCGTGAGCGCGCCCCCGCTTGACTTCCCCGCCCGCCCTCTCCATCCCACTCGCGCCCAAGCCGCTCGAGAGGCCGTCATGACCGCCACCGCCCCCCACATGGATCCGAGACGCTCGTTCCAGGGCCTGATCCTGACGCTGCAGCGCTTCTGGGCGGAGCAGGGCTGCGTCGTGCTCCAGCCCTACGACCTCGAGGTGGGGGCGGGGACCTTCCATCCGGCGACGACGCTGCGCTCGCTCGGGCCGCGGCCCTGGCGCGCCGCCTACGTCCAGCCCTCCCGGCGGCCGAAGGACGGGCGCTACGGCGAGAACCCGAACCGGCTCCAGCACTACTACCAGTTCCAGGTCGTCCTGAAGCCCAGCCCCCCGGACATCCAGGACCTCTACCTCGGCTCGCTCGCCGCCATCGGGCTCGACCCGATGCTCCACGACGTGCGCTTCGTCGAGGACGACTGGGAGAGCCCGACGCTCGGCGCCTGGGGTCTCGGCTGGGAATGCTGGTGCGACGGCATGGAGGTGAGCCAGTTCACCTATTTCCAGCAGGCCTGCGGCTTCGAGTGCGCGCCGGTCTCGGGCGAGCTGACCTACGGGCTCGAGCGTATCGCCATGTACGTCCAGGGCGTCGAGAACGTCTACGACCTCAACTTCAACGGCCGCGAGGGCGCGGAGAAGGTCACCTACGGGGACGTCTTCCTCCAGGCGGAGAAGGAATATTCGCGCCACAATTTCGAGCACGCCGACGTCGAGATGCTGTTTCGCCACTTCAAGGACGCCGAGGCCGCCTGCCGCAAGTACCTCGAGGCGGGCGAGGCCGGCGAGCGGCATCTCATGGTGCTGCCGGCCTACGACCAGTGCATCAAGGCCTCCCACGCCTTCAACCTGCTCGACGCCCGCGGCGTCATCTCGGTGACGGAGCGCCAGAGCTACATCCTGCGTGTCCGCGAGCTGGCCAAGGCCTGCGGCGCGGCATGGCTCAGGACGGAGGCGGGCGGGGCGCGGGCGGACGGCGCGGCGGCGGCCTGAACGCCGCATTCACGGCCTGTTCAGCGCGGGCCGGGTAGCTATGATGCCGTCATGCGCACCCGTCTCGCCCTCCCCCTGATCGCCCTCCTCCTAGGCCTCGCGGCGGCGCCCGCGCCGGCGTCGGCGCAAGCCTGCCTGTCTCCCGGGGAGACCCGGGAGGCGGTGGCGGCGGGGCGGGTCGTGCCGGCGGTGTCGGCGGTGCGGGCGGCGGAGGGCGCGGTGCCCGGCGCGCAGGTCACGCAGGTCGACCTGTGCCCCGGCGGCGGCGGGCTCGTCTACCGCATCGCGGCGCTGGGCGGCGACGGGCGCTTCGTGACGGTGATCGTCGACGCCGGCTCCGGCGGCGTCGTCTCGGTGAACTGAGGAGGTCGGCTCATGCGCGTGCTCGTCGTGGAGGACGATGCCTCCCTCAACCGCCAGATCGTCTCGGCGCTGACCGACGCCGGCTACGTCGTCGACAAGGCCTTCGACGGCGAGGAGGGCCAGTTCCTCGGCGAGACCGAGCCCTACGACTGCGTCATCCTCGATCTCGGCCTGCCCAAGACCGACGGCGTCTCCGTGCTCTCCGCCTGGCGGCGGGAGGGCAAGGTCATGCCGGTGCTCATCCTCACCGCCCGCGACCGCTGGAGCGAGAAGGTCCAGGCCTTCGATGCGGGGGCGGACGACTACGTGACGAAGCCCTTCCACGTCGAGGAACTGCTGGCGCGCGTGCGCGCGCTGGTGCGTCGCGCCGCCGGGCACGCCACCTCCGAGATCGTCTGCGGGCGGGTGACGCTCGACACCCGCGCCGGCCGCGTGCTCGTCGACGACATGCCCGTCAAGCTGACGAGCCACGAGTACCGTCTTCTCGCCTACATGATCCACCACAAGGGGCGGATCGTCTCCCGCGCGGAGCTGACCGAGCATCTCTACGACCAGGATTTCGACCGCGACTCGAACACGATCGAGGTCTTCGTCGGGCGCCTGCGCAAGAAGCTCGGCGTCGACGTGATCAAGACCATGCGCGGGCTCGGCTACGTGGTCGAGGAGGGCGCCTGAGGCGCGAGACCGCCATGCGCCTCGAAAAGCGCCTCCCCGCTCGCCCGCTCGCCAACCGCTCGATCGCGGTCCGCCTCGCGGTCTCGGCCCTGTTCTGGAGCGCGGTGATCCTGGTGGGCGCCGGGGTCGTGCTCGTCGCGCTCTACCGCGACGCCACCGAGCGCGGCTTCGACAGCCGGCTCCTCGTCCACGCCACGGCGCTGGGCTCACAGGTGGCGACCGGGCGCGAGGCGCTCGTGGCCGGCGATCCGCTGTTCGAGCTGCCCTTCTCCGGCTTCTACTGGCAGGTGGGCGCCCCCGGCGTCTCCCTGCGCGATCTCGACACCTCGCGCTCGCTGGTGGGGGCGATGCTGCCCTGGCTCGACGGGCCGCAGGCGGCGCTCGGTACCGTGCGCACGGGCTACGTCGTCGGGCCGGACGGGCAGGCGCTGCGCGCCGTCGAGCGGACGCTCGCGGCGGGGGAGGGCGCACGCTTCACCGTGCTCGTCGCCGCGCCCGCCGACGAGATCGCCGGCGACGTGCGGCGCTTCGCGCTCGCGCTCGCCGCGACCTTCGCCGCGCTCGGGCTCCTGCTCGGGCTCTCGACGCTGCTCCAGATCCGCTTCGGCCTGCGGCCGCTCGCGCGCCTGCGCGCCGGCGTCGTCGCGATCCGCCGCGGCGACGCGGAGACGGTCTCGGGCGACTACCCGCACGACATCGCCCCGCTCGCCGGCGAGATCAATCTTCTGCTGGGCTCGAACCGGGACATCCTGGAGCGAGCCCGCACGCAGGTCGGCAACCTCGCGCACGCCCTGAAGACGCCGCTCTCGGTGCTCGTCAACGAGGCCCGCGCCGGCGGGGGGCCGCTCGCCGAGGTGGTCGAGGCCGAGGCCGAGACCATGCGCCGGCAGATCGGCTACTATCTCGACCGCGCCCGCGCCGCCGCCCAGGTCGGTACGCTCGGCACCGTGACGCCGGTCGCGCCGGTCGCGGCCTCGCTGATGCGCGCCTTCGCCAAGATCCACGCGGCAAAGCGCCTCGATCTCGCGCTCGAGGCGCCCGAGGAGGCGCGCTTCCGCGGCGAGAGGCAGGATCTCGAGGAGATGCTCGGCAACCTCCTCGACAACGCGGCGAAGTGGGCGAGGGGGCGAGTCGTGCTGCGCGCCGAGGCGTCGGGCGACGCCGAGCGCCCGCGGCTCCTGCTCGTCGTCGAGGACGACGGACCGGGCGTACCGGCGGACCGCCGCGCGGAAATGGTCGAGCGCGGCAAGCGGCTCGACGAGAGCGTGCCGGGCTCGGGGCTCGGGCTGTCAATCGTGGCCGATCTCGCGGCACTCTATCGGGGCTCCCTCACGCTCGGTGAAAGCGCGATGGGTGGGCTCTCGGCGACGCTGGACCTGCCCGGCGACGTGGGCTGAACAGCACGCGGCGTTGCGGTGCGACAGGATTCCTGTAGGATGCCGCCGCTCACGAACGGACGGGGTCGGCAGTGACGTGGGACGATCAACCGCCGGGCGATGCGACGCGGACGACGTCGTGGGACAGCCTCGAGAGCACGCTCGGCGTGGCCGCCTTCGAGCACGATCTCGCGACCGGCCGCGTGACGGGAACGCGCCGGTTCGCCGAGCTCCACGGCCTCGATCCCGCCCGCGAGATCACAGTCGAGGCGGCACGCGCGAGCGTGCACCCGGACGATCGCGCCCGCTGGGTCGCGGACAATGCGCGCCTGCGACTGGAACCCGGCCCCTTCACGACCGAGTTTCGCGTGAACCGAGACGGCGGCGTTCGGCGCCTGCTCGCCTCGGGGACGGTCCTCGTCGATGCGAACGGGCACGCGGAGAAGATGGTCGGCGTCGTCGTCGAGCGGTCTCCGCGCGCGGTCCTCGACGAGGCGGAGCTGTCGTTCCGGTCCTGCTTCGAGCACGCGCCGGTCGGCGTCGCCAAGATGCGTGCCGACGGGCGCCTCGTCTTCGGCAATCCGGCGCTCGCGCGCCTCCTCGGGCGGGACCTGCCGGAGCGGATCCCGGACGCGTTCGCCATTCTTCCCGACGAGGCGCGCGACGCGCTCGCCGAGATCGCCTCCGGCACGCGGCGCGAGGCGCTCTTCGAGGCGCGCCTCGCCCACGCCGCAGACGAGATCTGGGTCCAGGTCTCCGCGGCCCGCATCGACGACGCCGGCGGAGACGGTGACGTCGTGCTCGTCTTCCACGACGTCACCGAGCGCCGACGGGTGGCGAGCCGCCTCGCCCGCAGCGAGGAGCGCTTCCGCGTCGCACTCTCGAACGCGCCGACGACCGTCTTCGAGCAGGACGGTGACCTGCGCTACCTCTGGGTCTTCAACCCGCTCCTGGGCAATGCGCCGGAGGCCTACACGGGCCGTACGGACGCCGACTTCATGGATGCGCCGTCCGCCGCGCGCGTCGTCGCGCTGAAGCGCCGCGCCATGGCAGCGCGCGAGGCCGTGCGCGACGTGGTCGAGATCAGGACGCCGGCCGGGCACGTCGGCGTCTACGACGTCTTCATCGAGCCGACGATCGATCCGCGGACCGACGCCGTCGTCGGCGTCGCCTGCGCGGCGACCGACGTCACGGAGGCAGCGCGGCGCGAGTCGGAGCTCGCGGCACAAAAGGAGCGCTTCCACACCACCGTCGAGAGCATACTCGACTGCCTCGGCGTGTACTCCGCCATCCGCGACGAGAACGGGCACATCCGCGACTTCCGGGTCGAGTACGTCAACGACGCCGCCTGCGACGCCAACGCCATGCCGCGCGAGTCGCAGATCGGGCGCGGCCTGTGCGAGATACTGCCCGCGCATCGCACGAGCGGGCTGTTCGACGACTACGTGGCGCTGGTCGAGACCGGGAAGCCGCTGCGCAAGGAATCGGTCTTCTATTCCGACGCGTACGCCGGGCGGAAGTTGATCCGCGCCTTCGACATCAGCGCCGCCAAGCTGGGCGACGGCTTCGTCGCCGTGTGGCGCGACGTCACCGACAGGAAGCGGCTGGAGGTCGATCTCGCGGACGCCGTCGCCGAGCGCGACAGGCTGCTCGACCAGCAGCGCACCTTGCTGCGCGAGCTCGACCACCGCGTGAAGAACAATTTCCAGCTGCTGGGCAACCTCCTCTCGATGCAGGCGAGGGCGGCGCCCGAAGGCGCACGGTCGCAGCTGGTGGACGCGCGCCAGCGGCTGATGACGATCGCCGCCGTCCACGACGTTCTGCGGGTCGATCCCGACCGGCTCGAGACGGTTTCGCTGCGCGATGCGCTGGGGGAGATGTGCGGCGCGCTGCGCTCCAGCGCTGGGCCGCGGGTGGCGCTGGCGCTCGAGGCCGACGAGGTCGAGGTCCTCACCACCCAGGCGGTGACGCTCTGCATGGTCGTCAACGAGATCGCCACGAACGCCCTGAAATACGCGTTCGTCGGCCGCGACGAAGGGCGGGTGACGATCCGAGCCGTGGTCTCGGGCGCGGATCTGCATCTCTGTGTGGGCGACGACGGCGTCGGCTACGATCCCGGGATCGTCCGCGAGGGGCTGGGGACGCGATTGCTCGCGCGGCTGTCGACCTCCCTCGGCGGCGCACCACGCGTCGTCTCCGGCGGGGACGGGACGCGCGTCTCCTTCGCTTTCCCGCTCGCCCGCCTGACGCGCGGCATCGAGGCTGAGCCGCAGGCCGCCGAGCGGAACTAGCGCCCCTCCCGCTCCAGGATCCTGGCGAGCGCCGCCTCCTCCTCCGCGGACAGGCCGGCCGCGGTCGGCGCGTCGGTGGCGACGCGGCGTCGGCGAACCGTCAGGAACAGGCCCACAGCACCCGCGATCAAGACCAGCGTCGGGGCGCCCCACAGCATGATGGTGTAGGCGTTGACCGGCGGGCGCAGCAGCACGAAGTCGCCGTAGCGATCGACGACGAAGTCGACGACCTCGTCGTTCGTGTCCCCCGCCTCGATTCGCTCGCGCACCAGCGTGCGCAGGTCGCGCGCCAGCGGCGCGTCCGAATCGTCGATCGACTGGTTCTGGCAGACGAGGCAGCGCAGGCCCTTCGAGACCTCGCGCGCGCGCTCCTCGAGCGCGGGGTCGTCGAGGATCTCGTCGGGGCCGAGCGCCATGGCGGGGGCGACGAGCGCAGCGAGCGCCAGCATGGCGGCGAAGGCGACGCGGGGCACGGCGAGGCGTGCGAGCGCGAATGGGCGTGCGAGCGCGGATGGGACGGTGCGCATCGGCCTCACTCCGCGGGGACGGCGGAGGTGGCGCCGCCGGCGGCGGGACGCCTCGTCGGCGATCCGCGCTCGCGCGGCCCGCTCTCGCGCGGTCCGCCTCTGGCGCGAACGGGCGCGCCGACGCGGTAGCGACGGTCGGTCAGGGCGAGCGCGGCGCCGAGCGCCATGATCACCGAGCCGATCCAGATCAGCAGGATCCACGGCTTGTAGTAGAGCCGCACACCGAGCGACCCGTCCGGCTGGATCTCGCCGAAGGAGATGTAGACCTGGCTGAAGCCGAAGGTGACGAGGCCCGCTTCCGTGGTCGACATGCCGCGCGCCGGATACATCCGCTTCATCGTCTCGAGCTGCGCGATCTCGCGCCCGTCGTCGAGCAGGGTGAAGCGCGCCACGTCTTCGTTGTAGTTGTGCAGCGTGCGCGGGAAGACGCCTTCGAGCCGGGCCTCGTATCCGGCGATCGGCTGGACGTCTCCCGGGGTCATGGAGACGATCCGCTCCACGGACCATGCGGTCGCGGCGATGCCGATGACGGTGACGCCGACGCCCGCATGGGCGAGAACCGTGCCCCAGGTCGAGCGTGGCAGCCCGAACGCGCGCTTCGCCGCGTGGGCGAGGCCGCCGGATCCGCCCTGCCAGGCGCGGGTCGCCACCTCGTTGAAGGCGCCGAGCACGAGGAAGACGCCGAGCCCCACGCCGAGCGGCGCGAGCGCCGGCCCGCCGAAGGTCACCGCGTAGACCGCGACCGTCGCCAGGATGGCGAGCCCGGCCGCGACGTAGAGCCGGCTCGTGATGCCCGCGACGTCGCCGCGCTTCCAGGCGACGACCTGGCCGAACGGCAGGAGCAGGAGGAGCGGCACCACGATCGGCAGGAAGGTGGCGTTGAAGAAGGGCGCGCCGACCGAGATCTTCGCTCCCGTCAGCGACTCGAGGGCGAGCGGATAGAGCGTGCCGATGAACACCGTCGCGCAGGCGGTGGACAGGAAGAGGTTGTTGAGGACGAGCGCGCCCTCGCGCGAGACCGGCGCGAAGATGCCGCCCTGCTTGAGCATCGGCGCGCGCCAGGCGAACAAGGCCAGCGAGCCGCCGATGAAGAAGACGAGGATGCCGAGGATGAACAGCCCGCGGTCGGGATCGACCGCGAAGGCGTGCACGGAGGTGAGCACGCCCGAGCGCACCAGGAAGGTGCCCAGCAGCGAGAGCGAGAAGGTCAGGATCGCGAGGAGGATCGTCCAGACCTTCAGCGCGTCGCGCTTCTCCATGACGACGGTCGAGTGAATCAGCGCCGTTCCGGCGAGCCACGGCATCAGCGAGGCGTTCTCGACCGGGTCCCAGAACCACCAGCCGCCCCAGCCGAGCTCGTAGTAGGCCCAGTACGAGCCCATGGCGATGCCCAGCGTGAGGAAGCCCCAGGCGGTGAGCGTCCACGGCCGCACCGCCCGCGCCCACACCGCGTCGATCTTGGCCTCGATCAGCGCCGCCATGGCGAAGGCGAAGGTGATCGAGAAGCCGACATAGCCGATGTAGAGCAGCGGCGGGTGGATCGCGAGGCCGGGGTCCTGCAGGAAGGGATTGAGGTCCTGCCCCTCGAACGGCGCCGGCGACAGGCGCTCGAACGGGTTCGAGGTGATCAGGAGGAAGAGCAGGAAGGCGATGGTGACGAGACCCTGCATCGCGATCGTGTTGGCGCGCAGCTTCGGCGGCACGGCGTTCCTCGCCACCGCGACCAGCGCGCCGAACAGCGCCAGGATGAGGATCCAGAGCAGCATAGAGCCCTCGTGGTTCCCCCACACGCCGGTGAGCTTGTAGACGAACGGCTTCTGCGAGTGCGAGTTCGCGACCACGTTCGCGAGCGAGAAGTCCGACGTGGCATAGGCGAAGGACAGCACGCCGAACGAGAACAGCACCAGCGCGAAGACGCCGATCGCCGCGGGCGGGCCGACGCTCATCAGGGTCGCGTCGTTCGTGCGCGCCCCCCACAGCGGCACCAGGAACTGGACGACGGAGAGGCCGAGCGCCAGGGCGAGCGCGAAATGTCCGGCTTCGATCAGCATCGCGGCGCGTTCCTCATCATCTCGCGAACGTGGCGGGCGACGGCGTCGGGGCCGTCACTGCGTGGGGGTATGGCTCGGCAGGTCGCGGGCGGCCGCGGGGCGCACGGCGGGGCCGTCGTGCTGCCACAGGCCATTCGCCTTCAGCGCGTCCGCGACCTCGCGCGGCATGTAGTTCTCGTCGTGGCGCGCGAGAACCGTGTCCGCGACGAAGAGCCCCGTGGCGTCGAGCCGCCCTTCGGTGACGACGCCCTGGCCCTCGCGGAACAGATCGGGCAGGAGGCCGCGGTAGCGCACGGTGACCGTCCCGGCGCCGTCTCCCACCGCGAAGGTGGTGACCTGGTCGCCGTGGCGCTCGACCGAGCCGGCCTCGACGAGCCCGCCGAGCCGGAAGCGCACGCCGGGCTCGACGCCCTCGCTCACCACCTGCGAGGGCGCGCGGAAGAAGACGATCGTGTCGCTCATCGCCCACAGGACGAGGCCGAGCGCGATCGCCAGCGTCGCGCCGGCGGCGGCGATCATCGTCAGGCGGCGTTGCTTCCTCGTCATCCCGGTCCCCACTCCCGCTACTGCCTCGGCGCGGCCGCGCCGAGCCCCATCTCCGCAGCCGCCGCGTCGAGCGTGGCGACGGCGGCGGGATCGCCGGCGAGCGCCGCACGGGCTTCCCCGAGCGCGATCTGCGCGCGATCCCGGTCGCCCAGCACGGCGTAGGAGCGCAACAGCCGCACCCATTCGTCGGCGCTCCCGCCCTCTTCCTTCAAGCGTGCCGCGAGGCCTTCCACCATGCCGCCGATCGCCGCAAGGCGATCGGCCTCGGGCAGCGCCGCGAGGGCCGCGCCGGCTTCCGAGCCCGGCGCGCCGGCGAAGGGCGGGCGCCGCTCGATCGGCGCGCCGCCGACGGCGACGAGCCGCTCGCCGACGACGTCCAGCCAGGGGGCGTCGGGGGGCGAGCGACGCACGATCTCCTCGTAGGCCGCGCGGGCGCCGGCGACGTCGCCTTCCTGCTCGCGTGCCTGGGCGAGATAGAAGCGCGCCTTGGGATGGTTCTCGTCGAGGGCGAGCGCCTGCTCGAAGGCCTCGCGGGCGCGGGCCTTGACCACGCCGCCCTCGGCATTGACGAGCGCCTCGCCGAGGTTCGCCAGGCGCGCGGAATCGGGACCGAGGAGGCGCAGCGCGTTGGCGTAGGCGCGCGCGGCGTCCTCGAAGCGGCCCTGGCGCATGTAGACGGGGCCGAGCACGTCCCAGCCGCGGCCGTCGTCCGGCTCCTCGGCGAGGTGCGTCTCGATGCGCGCCACCGCCTCGGCGATGTCGAGGTTGCGCGGGTCGATCGTCTGCTCGAGACGCGCGGAGAGCGGCTGCGCCGGCAGGTGCGGCGAGCCGTAGGCGCCGTAGACCGCGAGCGCCAGCAGCGGCACCGACGAGAGCGCCACGGCCGAGGCCGCGCGGCGCCTGCGCAGCGCCGGCTCGTCCACCGTCTCCTGCGGGACGGGAGCCTGCGCCGTCGCGCGGATCAGTCGGCGCGCCGCCTCCGCCTTGGCCGCACGCATCTCCTCGGCCGTGATCAGGCCGCGCCCGTGGTCGCGCTCGATCTCGGCGGTCTGGTCCTCGTAGAACAGCCGCTCGCTCTCGGCGGCGTCCGCCGCCTCGGCCGCCTTGCGGCGCGACAGGGGCACGAGCACCGCCAGCACGGCGGCGCCCGTCATGAGCGCGAAGAGGATCCAGATCGTCATGGGCCGGAATGTACAGCGTCGTCCGTGGCGGCACGATGCTAGCGTTCGGCGACACGGTGTCACGCACGGGCAAATACGCACGAAAAAGGGGCTCCGAGAGCCCCTTTCCCATGCATCGCGATGCTTCGAGAGGCGTCCGGCGTCAGCCGACGATCTCCCACGAGCCGTCCGGCTGGCGGCAGGCGGTGCCGTAGGCCTGCTGCGGGCGCCCGCCGATGTAGACCGTGTTCTGGTACTCGCGGCAGTACCGGCCGCTGCGCTGCACCGGCTCGAAGGCGATCACCTCGCCGTAGGCCTGATCGCCCTGCCAGCGCACCGGCTGGCCGGGGGGCGCCGCGAAGGCCTGGCGCTGGGCGTTGAAGAGACGCTGCTGGTCGGCGGCGTCGAGGTTGGCGCCGATCTGGCCGCCGATCAGGCCGCCGATCGCGGCGCCGGCGAGGCCGGCCGCGATGCGCTCGCCGGGACCGCCGCCGATCTGAGAGCCGACGATGCCGCCGATCAGCGCGCCGGAGAAGCCCCCGACCTGCTGGTTCGGGCCGGCGCCCGCACAGGCGCCGAGGGTGAGGGTCGCGGCGAGAGCGCCCGCGAGCGCGAATCTGGAGGTCTTCATGGAGGGCTCGACTCGTTGGGTTCGTTGATCCCGAACTGCAGAGCCCGATAAAGCGGCAACAAGATGAACGAGCGGTGAATGAGAGCGGACTCTTGTCCCATCGGAGCGCACGCCGGCGGGCTTCCTTACGAAAATGTCATGTGCGCGTGATGGCGGTGCAAGCTCGGCTGCGCCATCTTCCAGCCTCGAAGACCGAAACCCGTGAAGGGATGCTTGTCACGATGCGCGAGATCCGGACGCCCCGAACCCGCAGCGCGCGCCTGCGCGCCGGCCTCGTCGCCGCCGCCGTCGCCGCGGCCGTCGGCGCGGGCACGGTCGGCAGCGGCATGCTGCCCCCGCCCGCGGCGCTCGCCGATCCGCTCACCCTGGAGCGGCCGCTCACGATGCCCTCCTTCGCCGACGTCGTCGAGCGCGTGCGCCCCGCCGTCGTATCGGTGCGGGTGCGCGCACAAGCGGTCGCGGTGCGCGGCCCGGAGGGTTTCGGCGGGCAGGTCCCCGACCTCGCGCCGGGCGATCCGCTCTACGAGTTCTTCCGCCGCTTCGGCGAGGGCGACCCGCGGCAGCGCCGGGGCGGCCCGCCGCCGGAGCGCTTCGCGGCGTCGCAGGGCTCGGGCTTCCTCGTCTCCGCCGACGGCTACCTCGTCACCAACAACCACGTCGTCGAGAACGCCGTGGAGGTCGAGGTCCTGATGGACGACGGGCGCACGTTCGACGCGCGCGTGGTCGGCACCGACCCGCGCACCGACCTCGCCCTCGTGAAGGTCGACGCGGACGGGGAGATCTTCCCCTACGTCGAGTTCGCGCCGGAGCGCTCGCGCATCGGCGACTGGGTGGTGGCGATCGGCAACCCGTTCGGGCTCGGCGGCACGGTGACGGCGGGCATCGTCTCGGCGGAGGCGCGCGACATCGGCGCCGGGCCCTACGACGAGTTCATGCAGATCGACGCGCCGATCAACCGGGGCAACTCGGGCGGCCCGACCTTCAATCTCGCCGGCCAGGTCGTTGGCGTGAACACGGCGATCTTCTCGCCGTCCGGCGGCAACGTCGGCATCGCCTTCGCCATCCCGGCGCACGTCGCCGAGAGCGTGACGACGCAGCTGCGCGCGGACGGCGTCGTCACCCGCGGCTTCCTCGGCGTGCAGGTCCAGGCGGTGACGCCGGAGATCGCCGAGGCGATCGGGCTCGACGAGGTCCGAGGCGCGCTGATCGCCCAGCCGCAGCCGAACACGCCCGCCGCCGAGGCCGGCCTGCGCTCGGGAGACGTCATCCTCGCGGTGGACGGCGAGGCCATCGGCGACCACCGCGACCTCACCCGCCGCATCGCCGGGATCGCACCCGGCACGCGGGTCGCGATCACGATCTTCCGCAAGGGCCGCGAGGCCGCCCTCGACGTGCGCATCGGCCGCCTGGGGACGTGACTGTCCCGAGGTCCGCGACCCGCTTCCTCCCCGCAGGGGAGGACGGAGGCCGAAGGCCGGAGGGTGGGGAGGGCGGCGACGCGGCTCGCACGCGTGGTCGAACGGCCCCACCGTCCGCTGCGCGGACTCCTCCCCTCCGGGGAGGAAACGGCTGGCATCGGCCGCGCGCGCGCTTATCTGTGGCTCACCATGAAGATCCTCATCGTCGAAGACGACCGCGAGGCGGCAGCCTACCTCGCCAAGGGCCTGCGCGAGGCGGGGCACACGGTCGACCATGCCGAGACCGGGCTCGACGGCTACGCGCTCGCCGAGAGCGGCGACTACGACATCCTCGTCGTCGACCGCATGCTGCCCAAGCTCGACGGGCTCTCGCTCATCCGCTCGCTGCGCGAGCAGGGCGTGGCGACGCCGGTGCTGATCCTTTCCGCGCTCGGGCAGGTGGACGACCGGGTGAAGGGGCTGCGGGCGGGCGGCGACGACTACCTGCCCAAGCCCTACGCCTTCTCCGAGCTGCTCGCCCGGGTCGAGGTGCTGGCGCGGCGCGGTGCGGCGCCCGCCGCCGCCGAGCCGACGAGCTACGCCGTCTGCGATCTCGAGCTCGACCGGCTGTCGCGGCGCGTCACCCGCGCGGGGCGCGAGATCGAGCTGCAGCCCCGCGAGTTCCGGCTGCTCGAGTACCTGATGCGCAACGCCGGGCGGGTCGTCACCCGCACGATGCTGCTCGAGCACGTCTGGGACTACCATTTCGACCCGCAGACCAACGTCATCGACGTCCACGTCTCGCGGCTGCGCGCCAAGGTCGACAAGGGCTTCGAGACCGCGCTGATCCAGACCGTCCGCGGCGCGGGCTACCGCCTGCGCGGAGCCGGCGAGTGAGCGGGCTGCGCAAGCTCCTCGCGACGACGGCGTTCCGGCTGTCGCTGTTCTACCTCGGGGTGTTCACGCTCTCGATCGTGCTGGCGCTGGGCTACGTCGCCTGGAGCGCCGAGCGGATCACGACGCGGGGCATGGTCGAGACGATCGAGGCCGAGATCGCCGATCTCGAGCGGATCTGGCGCCGCGGTGGGCTGCGCCGCCTCGCCGGCGCGGTGGAGCGCCGCGCGCAGGCGCCGGGCGCGTCCGTCTACCTGTTCACCACGCCGCAGGGCCAGCGCATCACCGGCAACGTCGTCTCGGTCTCGCCGGGAACGCTCGACAGCCCCGGCGAGCGCACGATCGAGTACGCCCGGCTCGTGGCGGAGGACGAGAGCGGCGTCGCCGTGCATCGCGCGCTCGTGCGCGTCTTCGTCCTCCCCGGCGGCTTTCGCCTGCTGGTGGGGCGCGACATGGGCGAGCGGGACCGCATCGTCGAGGCGATCTGGGGCGCCTTCGGCTGGTCGGTCCTCGTCCTCGTCGTGCTCGGCTTCGTCGGCGGCTGGCTCGTCTCCAAGCGCGTGCTCGGCCGCATCGAGGCGATGACGGCGACGACGAAGACGATCATGGCGGGCGACCTCTCCGGACGCCTCGGCGTCTCGGGCTCGGGCGACGAGCTCGACCGGCTGGCGGAGAGCCTCAACGCCATGCTCGAGCGGATCGGTGAGCTGATGGAGGGCATGCGCCAGGTCTCCGACAACATCGCCCACGACCTCAAGTCCCCGCTCGCGCGCCTGCGTGCCCGCGCCGACGAGGCGCTGCGCACCGCGGACGGCCCGGAGGCGCTGCGCGCGGCGCTGGAGCGCACGATCGAGGAGAGCGACGACCTCATCCGCGTCTTCGACGCGCTCCTGATGATCGCACGGCTCGAGGCCGGCAACGCGCGCGAGATGCGCGCGCCGATCGACGCCGCCGAGATCGCCCGCGGTGTCGGTGAACTCTACGACGCGGTCGCCGAGGAGGCGGGCGTGACGCTCGAGACGGACATCGCCGACGCGCTCCCCCTCGAAGGCTCGCGCGAGCTCCTCGGCCAGGCGCTGGCGAACCTCCTCGACAACGCGCTCAAGTACGCCGGCGTCACGGCGCCCGGCGCCGCCGTGACGCTCACGGCCCGGCGGGAGGGCGACGCCGTGCTGATCGCCGTGCGCGACCGCGGCCCCGGCATCCCGCAGGCCGAGCGCGCGCGGGTGCTCGAGCGCTTCGTGCGGCTGGAGACGGCCCGCACGCGACCCGGCTTCGGGCTCGGCCTGTCGCTGGTCGCGGCGGTGGCGCGGCTGCACGGGGGCGTGCTGCGGCTCGAGGATGCCGATCCGGGCCTGCGGGCGGTGCTGGTCCTTCCCGCCGCCGGCGCGGCTCAGAAGGACGCCTCGACCAGGATCGCGGTGGCGTCGTCCGAGCGCTTGAAGCGCGGGTAGAGCCGCCCCGTGGGGTCGATCTCGGTCTCGATCGTGCGCAGCCGGGCGCCGAGCGGGTCGAGCCCCTCGCCGCACGCCCGCTCCATCAGTTCCGCCACGTCGAGCGCGCCGTAGAGCTCGACGAGCGCGGAGAAGCCGTCGGTCGCCAGCAGCACCTGCGCGGTGCCGTCGAGCGCGACCGAGCCGCGCTCCGCCTGCGCCACCGCGTCGGGATGCAGGCCGAAGATCGCCGGTGCGGCGGCGACCTGCGCGCGCTTGCGGCGCTCGGCGTCCGCCAGGTAGGCCGGGCTCTTGCGCATCGCCTCGATGTCGAGCCCGGTCTCGCGCAGGAGATGCTGCGCGTGCGCGCTCTCGGCCCGGCGCAGGCCCGGCGCCTCGCCGAGCGTGTAGACCGCCCCGCTCGCCTCGCGGACATAGGCGATGGTGTCGGCGAGGGTCAGCGTCTCGACGGCGCCCGGCCGCGCGTGCGCCAGCGTGAGCGCGGCAGCGGGCCAGGTGTGACGCTCCATCCGCTCGGCCCGGCCGCTCGCCTCGACGCGGGCGAGGAAGAGCGCGCGCGCCTCCTCGACGACGGAGAGCACGAGCCGCGCCGCGTCCGTCGCGTGCGGCGCGAGTGCGGCGAAGCGCTCGCTCGCGAAGCCGACGAGCCAGGCCGCGTCGGACGGCGCGTCCATGATCGCCTCGGTGCCGGGCAGGATCGCCCCGTCGATCGCCCACGCGAAATCCCCCGCCGCCCCGCAGGCGTCCTCGTTCGGGCGCTCCGGGGAGCCGGGGAGCGAGAGGCTGTCGCGGACGACGAAGGGCATGGTGGAGGGCTCCGGGGGCGCGTCGAGGCCGAGGCGGGCGGAGTGTGGCACGGCGAGCGGCCGTGGTCGACGCCCACGCCCGTTTCCGCTAAGCGGGGCGGACCCGCTCCCTCCCTTCCCGAGACCCTGGACGATGCTCGACGCCGACTTCCTCTGGGCCGCGTTCGTCACGCTGCTCGTCACGCTCGACCCGCCCGGCCTGGCGCCGATCTTCCTGTCGGTGACGAACGGGATGACGAAGGAGCAGCGCCGCGGCGTCTCGGTGCGCGCCTGCCTGATCGCCTTCGCGATTCTGCTGTTCTTCGGCTTCGGCGGGGAATTGCTGCTGCAGGCGCTCGGCGTCGGGCTCCCCGCCTTCCGGATCGCGGGCGGCATCCTCCTGTTCTACATCGCCTTCGAAATGATTTTCGGCGGCCGCTCGGAGCGCAAGCGCGAGACCGCCGAGACCGCGATCACCCTCGATCACGTGCGCAACGTCGCCGCCTTCCCGCTCGCGATCCCGCTGATGGCGGGCCCGGGCGCGATCACGGCGGTGATCCTGCTCGCGGGCCGTGCGGCGGGCGAGCCGGCGATGCAGGCGGCGCTCGTCGGCGTCATCGCGGTGGGGGTGGCCACCTGCTTCCTCGCCTTCCTCGTCGCCGAGCGCGTGTCGAAGCTGCTCGGCGTCACCGGCAACATCGTGCTCACGCGGCTCCTCGGCGTCATCCTCGCCGCGCTCGCGGTGCAGTTCGCGGTGGACGGGATCGGGAGCCTCGTCGCCGGCTGATCAGCAGCTTCCACGCCCGTCCTGGAGGTAGACGCCCCGCGTGAAGCGGTAGCGCACGTTCAGGATCTCCGAGCCGCCGTCGAAGGAATGGTTGCGCTGGATGGTGACGAAGCGCGGCGGGCGCTGGCCGTACTCGATGCAGTAGGAGCCCACCAGGCTGAGGATCTGCTTCCAGCCGGTCCAGCGCTGATTCACGAAGACGAAGGTCTCGCAGCCGATCGGCGCGCAGTGCATCGACTGGCGGCCCCGGCAGTCGAACCGGTTCTCGTCGAGGATGGCGTCGGGGCGGCCGTTGCCGGTGAGGTCCAGCCGCTCGATGGCCGACATCGGGTCGCCCGGGCTGCCGCCCGCCGCCCGGCAGGCCTCCATCATGGCGAGCGCGCGGGCCTGGATGAGGTCGGGCAGGTCGTCGAGCCTTGCCTCGGCGGGGCGAGAGGCGAGGAGGGGTGCGAGCAGGAGGAGGAGCGCGAGCAGGCCGCAGGCGAGCGGGCCCGGCGCCGGGAGCGCCGCCGCGAGGAGGCTCGTGAGGGGCCGATGCGCGCGCATGAGACAGGCTGCGCACGCATCGGTTAAACGAAGGTGAACGTTGTCTCAGCCGCGCGTCAGGTCCCCGAGCAGGCTCGCCGCGACCGTGAGCTTCGACAGCGTCAGCCCCGAGGAGACGATGCCGTCCACCGCCGCACGGATGCGCGTCACGTCCGGACGGCTCGCGCACCAGGCCTCGACCGCGTCGCGGCCGGATCCCTGCTCGCTGGCGATCTCGGCGGTGAGCCGGCGATGCGCGTCCGCGACGCCCGAGAGCGCGCGCTCGAGCGCCAGGCGATCGTAGTAGTCCGAGATCGCCACGGCGCGGCCCTGCGCGGCGAGGGTCCCGAGCCGGAAGGTCTCGTCGAGGGCGAAGTAGGTCGCCGCGACGTCGCGGATCGAGCGGCCGGCGTCGCCGGCGATGAGCACGATGTCGGGGGCGGCGACGAGGATCGGCAGCGCCGCGAGCCGGCGCGCGAGCGCCTCCGGCACGGCCTGCGCGGTGAGCGCGCCCGTCCGTTCGTGCCAGAGCGCCTGCGCGGCGTCCGGCAGGCAATCCGCCAGCGCGTCCTCGACGGCGACGACGCCCTCGCGGAAGCGCCCGATGATGGCGTCGAGCGGCTCGAGGTCGAGGTCGACGTTGCGGATGAACCAGCCGATGCGGTTCATCGCCAGCTCCTCGAGCTCGGCGTAGAGCGAGAGCTGGAGCGCGCCGGCGATCCTGGTGTCGAGCCCGTCGACGCCCGCGTTGAGGGCGACGAGGCCGAAGGCGTCGCGCGCGGCGGCGTAGGCGGCGGCGATGGTGGGGGCGTCCGCGCCCGTCGCGTCGGCGAGGCGCGCGATCACGGTCGGCCCGCCTCGGTTGACGATGGCGTTCGAGAGCTGGGTCGCGATGATCTCGCGGCGCAGCCGATGCGTCTGGATCGCGTCGGCGAAGCGCTCCTGGAGCGCGCCGGGGAAGTAGCGCTCGAGCTCGCGGCCGAGATAGGGGTCGTCCGGCACGGCGCTCGCCAGCAGCTGGTCGTAGAGCTGGAGCTTGGCGTAGGCGAGGAGCACCGCCAGCTCGGGCCGCGTCAGGCCCTCGCCCGCCTCGGCGCGGGCGGTCAGCGCCGCGTCGTCGGGCAGCTGCTCGACGGAACGGTCGAGCCGGCCTTCCTGCTCGAGGCCCTGCATGAGGCGGCGCACGAAGCCGACGTCGCCCGCTCCGCGCCGCTCGGCCAGCGAGAGCGAGAGCGTCTGGAGGTAGTTGTTGCGCAGGACGAGGCCCGCGACGTCCTCCGTCATCTCCGCGAGCAGCGCGTTGCGCGCGTCCGGCTCCAGGCGGCCGTCGCGCAGCGGCGTGTCGAGCGCGATCTTGATGTTGACCTCGACGTCGGACGTGTTCACGCCCGCCGAGTTGTCGATCGCGTCGGTGTTGAGGCGCACGCCCCGGCGTGCGGCCTCGATGCGCCCGAGCTGGGTGACGCCGAGGTTCGCGCCCTCGCCGATCACCCGCGTGCGCAGCTCCGCGCCGGTGACGCGGATCGCGTCGTTGGCGCGATCGCCCACCTGGTCGTCGCTCTCGCCCGTGGCGCGGATGTAGGTGCCGATGCCGCCGAACCAGAGCAGGTCCACGCGCATGCGCAGGATCGCGCGCATCAGCTCGAAGGGGGTCGCCGTCTTCTGGTCGAGGTCGAGCAGCGCGCGCATGGCGTCCGTGAGCGGGATCGCCTTGAGATTGCGCGAGAACACGCCGCCCCCCGGCGAGATCAGGCGCGTGTCGTAGTCCGCCCAGGAGGATCGGCCCATGTCGAACAGGCGCCTGCGCTCGGCGAAGGAGGCCTCCGGGTCGGGATCGGGGTCGATGAAGATGTCGCGGTGGTCGAAGGCGGCGACGAGCTTGATCGCGCGCGACAGCAGCATGCCGTTGCCGAACACGTCGCCCGACATGTCGCCGACGCCCGCCACCGTCACCGGCTCGCTCTGGACGTCGACGTCCATCTCGCGGAAGTGGCGCTTCACCGCCTCCCAGGCGCCCCGGGCCGTGATGCCCATGCCCTTGTGGTCGTAGCCGTTCGAGCCGCCGGAGGCGAAGGCGTCGCCGAGCCAGTGGCCGCGTGCCAGCGAGAGGGCGTTCGCGGTGTCCGAGAACGTCGCCGTGCCCTTGTCGGCGGCGACCACGAGATAGGGGTCGTCGCCGTCGTGGCGCACGGTGTCCGGCGGCGGGCGGACGTCGTCGCCGACGATGTTGTCGGTGAGCTCCAGCAGCGTGTCGATGAAGACCTCGTAGCTCGCGCGCCCCTCATCGAACCAGGCCTGGCGGTCGCTCGCGGGGGGCAGGCGCTTGGGCACGAAGCCGCCCTTGGCGCCCACCGGCACGATGACGGCGTTCTTGACCTGCTGCGCCTTGACGAGGCCCAGCACCTCGGTGCGGAAGTCCTGCGGCCGGTCCGACCAGCGCAGGCCACCACGCGCCACCTTGCCGAAGCGCAGGTGCACGCCCTCGACGCGGGGCGAGTAGACGAACACCTCGTAGAGCGGCCGCGGCAGCGGCATCGCCTCGACCTTCGCGCATTCGATCTTGAAGGCGATGGTGCGCCGCGGCTGGCCGTTGGGCTCGATCTGGAAGTAGTTCGTGCGCAGCATCGCGTCGACGAGATTGACGAAGCGGCGCAGGATGCGGTCGTCGTCGAGGCTCTCGACCGCGCCGAGCATCTCCTCGATGCGCGTTCGCACCTCCGCCTCCGCCTCCTCGCGGGGGCGCTTGTCGGTGACGCGTGGGTCGAACCGGGCGTAGAAGTGGTCGACGATCGCCGCAGCGATCGCGGGATGGCGCGCGAGCGTGCTCGCGAGGTAGTCCTGCCCGTAGGCGATGCGGACCTGGCGCAGGTAGCGCGCGAGCGCCCGGATCATGGCGACGTCGCGCCAGCCGAGCTCGGCCTCCAGCACCAGCTTGTTGAACCCGTCCGATTCGGCGAAGCCGCGGAAGAGCGCGAGCAGCGCCGCCTCGATCGTCTTCTCGATGCGCTCGATCGTGAGCGGCCCGCCGGCGGCGCGGGTCAGCGTCATGTCGTGCAGCCAGACGCGATCGCCGTCGGCGGCGCCCGCGGGGACGACGCGGTAGGTCCGCTCGTTGATCACGTGGAAGCCGAGGTTCTCGAGCAGCGGCACGCGCTCGGAGAGCGGCAGGCCGGCGCCGCGGGAGAAGACCTTGAGGTTCACCCGCGTCTGCGGATCGCCTTCGCGGCGGTAGAGATCGACGGCGCGCGGACGGTCCGCCGAGATGCGCTCGACGATGAGGATGTCGCGGATCGCCTCGCGGGCGGAGAAGGCCTCGCGGTAGGCGGCGCTGAACGCGTCGGCGTAGCGCGCGGCGAGGGTGCGCGCCCGCGGCCCGCCGATCTCCTCGCGCAGCGCGTCG
This sequence comes from Salinarimonas sp. NSM, assembly GCF_052380005.1. NCBI lineage: Bacteria > Pseudomonadati > Pseudomonadota > Alphaproteobacteria > Hyphomicrobiales > Salinarimonadaceae > Salinarimonas > Salinarimonas sp. NSM. The sequence continues at coordinate 26,959 of NZ_JBQTCJ010000011.1, read as the reverse complement.
CGCAGGGCGTCGCCCCAGGTGCGCACGATGGCGCCGACGCCGTCCTCGAGCTGCGCCCGCGGGATGTCCGGCGTCTCGCCTTCCTCGCGGCCGATGATGTAGTGCGTGCGCGCGAGCGGCCCTTCCGGATAGGCCGGATAGGCCGCCGAGACGCGGCCCTGGTAGACGCCGGCGAGGAACTCGCCGACCTTGCGGCGCACCTGCGTGTCGTAGCGGTCCTTGGGGATGAAGACGAGCACGGAGACGAAGCGGTCGAACTCGTCCGGCCGCGCCAGCACGCGCACGCGCGGCCGGTCGGCGAGGTTCATGATCTCGAGCGCGAAGTCGTAGAGCGTCTCCTCGTCGATCTGGAAGAGCTCGTCGCGCGGGTAGTTCTCGAGCACGTTGATGAGGGCGCGCCCCGCGTGGCTCTGCGGGTCGAACTCCGCGCGCGCCAGCACCTTCTCGCGCTTGAGGCGCAGCACCGGCACGTCGTCCGTCGATTCCGTGTAGGCGCTCGCCGTGAACAGGCCGACCACGCGCAGCTCGCCCGCGACCGCGCCCGCGTCCGAGAACAGCTTGATGCCGACGTAGTCGAGATGCGCGCGGCGGTGGACACGCGACTTCACGTTCGCCTTCGTCGTGATCAGCGCCGACGGCTTCTCCAGGAAGGCGCGGACCTCCGGCGTCATGGCGACGAGCTCGCGCCCGCGGCGCAGCACCTTGACCGTCGGGTCGCGCAGGATGCCGAGCCCCGAGCCCTCGATCGGCGCCGCCGCGACGTCGCCGTCGGGGAAGCCGTACTCGCGCATGCCGATGAGGGTGAAGTTGTCCGCAGCGATCCAGTCGAGGAAGGCGAGCGCTTCCTCGGTCTCCTGGGGGGGCAGGGGAGGGGGCGTCTCGCGGTAGCGGCGGATCGCGTCGGCGAGGCGCTCGCGCATGGCCTTCCAGTCGGCCACGGCCACGGCGACGTCGGCATGGACCCGCTCGAGCCCTGCGCGCAGGCGCTCGCGGGCGTCCTCGTCGAGCCGGTCGAGATGGATGTGGATCAGGCTCTCGCGGATCGCGCCGGGTGGCGTCTGCCCGCGGGCGGGGCCGATCAGCTCGGCGAGGCGGCCCGACTCGTCCCGGCGCACGGAGAGGATCGGGTGCGCGACGAGGCGCGGCTCGTGTCCTTGATCGACGATCTCGGCCAGCGTCGAATCGAGCAGGAAGGGCATGTCGTCGTTGACGACCTCGACGAGCGTCAGCTCGCGTCCGGGGGCGGTGCCGTCGCCGACGAGTTCGCGATCGGTGACGAGGAGGTCGTGGCGCTCCTCGCCGGGCGCGAAGGCGCGCGGCTTGCGCAGGTGGTCGTAGGCGGCGTTGGCGAGCTCGGCGAGCTCGGCGGGGGCGTAGCGGTCGAGGTCCTCTCGGGGCGTGCGGCCGAACAGGTCGTCGACCACCCGCGGGGGCGCCTGGCGGCTGCGCTCCTCCTCGAGCGCGGCCATCGCCGCCGCGATCGTGCCGCCCGTTTCCCCGTCCTCGATCCGGTCCATGACGCCTCTCCTCGGGTCGCGCGCCGCCCCGGCGGACGGCGCTCGACGTCGCGGCAAGGCTTGGCATAGCCCGCCTCCCGCTGCAACAATTCGCCGCGCACCAACGCGCCAGCGCCGGGAGAGTGTCATGAGCGAGCCGAGAACGGGGTCGAAGCCGCCGATCCAGCAGCCGGAGGCGCGTCCCACCGCGCTCGACCTGCCGCCGGGCGAGCTCTCGCCGGAGATGCGCGCCTACCTCGCCAGGTGCGAGGAGAAGATCGGCTTCGTGCCCAACGTGCTCGCCGCCTACGCCCACGACGACGCCAAGCTCTCCGCCTTCGCCGCCTTCTACAACGGCCTGATGCTTGCGCCGTCGGGTCTCTCCAAGCTCGAGCGCGAGATGATCGCGGTGGTCGTCTCGGCGGCGAACCGTTGCTTCTACTGCGTCACCGCCCACGGCGCGGCCGTGCGCCAGCTATCCGGCGACCCGGTGCTCGGGGACACGCTCGCCGTGAGCTGGCGCGCCGCCCGCCTCGCGCCCCGCCACGTCGCCATGCTCGCCTTCGCCGAGAAGGTGGCCCTCGCCTCGTTCTCCATCGCGGAGGCCGACCGGCAGGCGCTGCGCGACGCCGGCTTCTCCGACGTCGACATCTGGGACGTGGCGGCGGTGGCGTCGTTCTTCGCCATGTCGAACCGCCTCGCCTCTGCGACCGACATGCGCCCCAACGCGGAATACCATGCGATGGCCCGTCGGGGAGCCGCGTGAGCGCGTCCTTGCGCCTGCCGCCGCCGGCACCCACATGCCGGGCATGCGCGGGCGGCGGCTTTTCGCAGTGGAACGGCCGCCGCGACCGTGCTAGACGCGGCGCTCATCGCAAGACGTGACGAGCGACCCGCCGGGCGCGGGGCCGCTCGAGGCTGTTTCAATGCAAACCGTTCTGATCATCGTCCACCTCATCATCGTGCTGGCGCTCGTCGGCGTCGTGCTGCTGCAGCGCTCCGAGGGCGGAGGGCTGGGCATGGGCGGCGGCTCTTCGGGCGGCGGAGGCTTCATGACCGGCCGCGGCCAGGCGAGCGTGCTCACGCGCACCACCGCCGTGCTCGCCGGGCTGTTCTTCGCCACCAGCCTCGCGCTCGCGATCCTGGCGGGCATCGACCGCGCCCCGACCTCGGTGATCGACACGCTGCCGCTCTCCTCCCCGCCCGACCAGCCGTCCGCGCCCGGCGCGCCGCTGCCGGGTCCCGGCGTGCTCGAGGAGCTCGACCGGATGCAGGGCGGCACCCCGGCGGGGCCCGAGGTCCCGCAGTCGCGCTGACGCGCGGTCTCGGGCGCGGCCGAAGCGGCCGCGGCCCTCGTCGCATGTGGATGATCACGGCAGGGCTCGATTCGCCGCTTGCGAATCGAGGGCGCCGTCATGAAGGTGAAGGTCCATGACGCGGTACGTATTCATCACCGGCGGCGTGGTGTCATCGCTCGGCAAGGGCCTCGCCTCGGCGGCCCTCGGGGCGGTGCTGCAGGCGCGCGGCTACAAGGTCCGCCTGCGCAAGCTCGACCCCTACCTCAACGTCGACCCGGGGACGATGAGCCCCTACCAGCACGGCGAGGTCTTCGTCACCGACGACGGCGCCGAGACCGACCTCGACCTCGGCCACTACGAGCGCTTCACCGGCGTGCCGGCGACGAAGCAGGACAACATCACCACGGGTCGCATCTACCAGGACATCATCGCCAAGGAGCGGCGCGGGGACTATCTCGGCGCGACGATCCAGGTGATCCCGCACGTCACCAACGCCATCAAGGACTTCGTGCTCGGCGGCAACGAGGGCTACGACTTCGTGCTCGTCGAGATCGGCGGCACCGTGGGCGACATCGAGGGCCTGCCCTTCTTCGAGGCGATCCGCCAGCTCGGCAACGAGCTGCCGCGTGGGCATGCGATCTACATCCACCTGACGCTCCTGCCCTTCATCCCCTCGGCCGGCGAGCTCAAGACGAAGCCGACCCAGCACTCGGTGGCGGAGCTGCGCTCGATCGGCATCCAGCCCGACATCCTGCTGTGCCGCTGTGATCGGCCGATCCCGCGCGAGGAGCGACGCAAGCTCGCCCTGTTCTGCAACGTGCGCGAGACGGCGGTCATCGAGGCGCGCGACGTGCCCTCGATCTACGAGGTGCCGCTGTCCTACCACGCCGAGGGGCTCGACCAGGAGGTGCTCGCCGCCTTCGGAATCGAGGACGCCCGCGAGCCCGACCTCTCCACCTGGGAGGACATCGTCGAGCGCGTGAAGAACCCCGAGGGCGAGGTGACGATCGCCATCGTCGGCAAGTACACGGGGCTCAAGGACGCCTACAAGTCCCTGATCGAGGCGCTCAACCACGGCGGCATCGCCAACCGGGTGAAGGTCAACCTCGAGTGGATCGAGAGCGAGATCTTCGAGCAGTCCGACCCCGCGCCCTATCTCGAGAACGTCAACGGCATCCTCGTGCCCGGCGGCTTCGGCCAGCGCGGCTCCGAGGGGAAGATCCAGGCGGTGCGCTTCGCGCGCGAGCGCAACATCCCCTATTTCGGCATCTGCTTCGGCATGCAGATGGCCTGCATCGAGACCGCACGCTCGCTCGCGGGGATCGCGCACGCCGGCTCCACCGAGTTCGGCCGGACCGACGAGCCGGTGGTCGGCCTGATGACCGAGTGGATGCGCGGCAACGAGCTCGAGCGTCGCGCCGCCGCGGGCGATCTGGGCGGCACGATGCGGCTCGGCGCCTACGCGGCGACGCTCAGCGACGGCTGCCGCGTCTCCGAGATCTACGGCGCGACCGAGATCGAGGAGCGCCACCGCCATCGCTACGAGGTCAACATGGCCTATCGCGATCGGCTGGAGGAGGCGGGGCTCAAGGTCTGTGGCGTCTCGCCGGACGGGCTCCTGCCGGAGATCGTGGAGCGCGCCGACCACCCCTGGTTCGTCGGCGTGCAGTTCCACCCGGAGCTGAAGTCGCGCCCCTTCGAGCCCCACCCGCTCTTCCGCAGCTTCATCGAGGCGGCGCTGGTGCAATCTAGGCTGGTGTGATCCTCTCTCTGGCTCGCCCGTCGTCGGCTTGACCGGGCCTCGCCCGGTTGCGTATGTAGCGGGCATGGCTCCGCCGTCCGCCCGTCGAATCGCTGGATGGTTGCACCGGTCGCTCGTCGCGATCGTCACCCTCGCGCTTCTCCTGTCGGGCTTCGCGCACGTGCCCGCGAGCCACGGCGGCGGGCATGCCGCGCACGCCGCGGATTCTGCGTATGCAGGCGTGCTGCCCGAGGCGCTGGCGACGCTCTGTCACGGGGTGGTGGACGCGGATCTCACGCTCGCCGAGGACGGCACGAGTGATGGAGCCGGTGACGAGCGTCCGGCGTGGGTCCCGTGCCCCTTCTGCCTCCTCGCCAAGTCCGCCGCGCTTTCGGCCCCGCTTCCCTCGCTCGTCCTGCGCGCCCGTCGCGTCGCCCGCGCGCGCCCGCAGCCGACGCGTCTCCCCGCGCGACTTTTCGAACGTCGCGCGCACCGAAGTCGCGCGCCGCCCCGTATCTCGATCGCCTGACGAACAGACACTCACGTTCACACCGATCGAGAGACGAACGACATGAAGACCATCCACTCCGTCCTCGCGGGCGGCGCGCTCGCGCTCGCCTGCGTCCTCGCGCCTTCCGTCGCCGCCGCACACGCCACCCTCGAGGTGCGGGAAGCCCGCGCCGGCTCCACCTACAAGGCGGTCCTGCGCGTCCCGCACGGCTGCGCCGGCGAGGCGACCCGCGTGCTGCGGGTCCGCATTCCCGAGGGCATGATCTCGGTGAAGCCGATGCCCAAGGCCGGCTGGGATCTCGAGATCGTCACCGGCCCGCTCGCACGTCCCTACACCTCGCACGGCACCGAGGTCACCGAGGGGGTCGTCGAGCTGATCTGGCGCGGCGAGCTGCTCGATGCGCACTACGACGAGTTCGTCTTCCGCGGCAGCCTGACGGACGCCTTCCCACCGGGAACGACGGTGCATTTCCCGACCGTGCAGGAGTGCGACACCGGCGCCGAGCGGTGGATCGAGATCCCCGCCGAGGGGCAGAGCGGGGGCGATCTGCGCTACCCGGCGCCCGCCCTGCGCATCGTCGAGTGATGCGCCCCCGCCCCCCGTCCCCTGCGGGCGGGGGGCTCCCCCCGTCCACGTTCGTGCGCCTGGCCGCACTCGTCGTCGCGCTGCTCGTCGGGCTCCTCCTCGGAGGGGTCGGCGAGGCGCGTGCGCATGCGCAGCTCCAGGCGGCCGAGCCCATGCGCGAGGCCGTCCTCGCGTCGCCGCCCGACGTCGTGCGGCTCGTCTTCAACGAGCCGGTCTCGCCGCTCTCCGTACGCTGGATCTCACCCGACGGCGCGAGCCGCGACGCCGCCCTGCGCGGCGAGGGCACCGTGCTCGTGATCGAGCCTCCCGGCGACCTCGGCAGCGGAACGCACCTCGTCGCATGGCGCGTCGTCTCGGCCGACGGCCACCCGGTCGGCGGGACGCACCTGTTCTCCATCGGCGCGCCGAGCGCGGTGCAGGCATCGGACGCGCGCGTGAACGGCGGCGCGGCGGCGGCCGCGCTCGGGCGCTTCGCGCTCACGCTGTCGCTGGCGCTCGGCGTCGGCGGTGCGGGCCATGTCGTCCTCGTCGCCCGCGGCCGGGCGCCGGCGGCTGCGCTGCGCGTCGCGCGCGTCGCCGCGCTCGCCACGCTTCCCGCAGCGCTCGTCGCGACGCTGCTCCACGGCGTCGATCTCATGGGCGAGGGGCCGCGCGCGCTCCTCTCCGGTGCCGGTCTGGCCGCTGCCTGGGAGGCGGGTGCCGCGAGTTCCTTCGGCACGAGCGTGGTCGCGGCGGTCGTCGCGGCGCTTCTCGCGGCGGCGGCGCTGAGCCCATCGGGGTTCGCCCCGCCGCTCGCCGTCGCGGCGCTCGTGCTCGCGGGGGCGTCCTACGCACTCTTCGGCCATGCGGCGACCGCGCCGCCGCGGGTTCTCGCCGTTCCGGCCGTCGCGCTGCACGCCGTGCTCGGCCTCCTCTGGGTGGGTGCGTTGCCGATGCTGCTGGCGAGCGTCGTCGCGAAGCGGGCCGAGGCGGCCGTTGCGCTGGCGCGATTCTCGGCACTCGCGCCGATGCCGGTTCTCGTGCTCGTCGCGACGGGCGCCGTCCTGACGGTCGTGCAGGTCGCACCGGCACCGGAGGAAATCGGCGCGAGCGGCTACGCGCCGGTGCTCGCCGCCAAGGTCGCGCTCGTCGCGGTCATGCTGGCGATCGCGCTGGCCAACCGCGTTCGCCTCGCGCCGGCACTCGCCCATGGCCGTTTCGGGGCGAGCGGCAGCTTGCGGGTCTCGCTGCGCGCGGAGATCGTCCTCGGCGTCGCGGTGCTCGCGCTCGTCTCGTCGCTGCGCGCCACGCCCCCGCCGCGGGCGATGGCGCAGGCCTCGGACGCCGTCGCGCGCACCGAGATGCACCTGCACGGGCGGCTGGCGATGGCGCAGGTCGCGGTGATCCCCGGCCGCGCCGGAGCCAATCGCTTCGAGCTCGCCCTCGCCGGCGCCGATTTCGCGCCGCTGTCGCCGATCGAGGTGACCCTGACCCTGGCGCGCCCCGACCTGGGAATCGAACGGGTCGAGGCGCAGGCAGTGCGGGAGGGCGGGGTGTTCGTGGTCGAGGCCCTGCCGCTTCCCGTCGCCGGTCCGTGGGACCTGCGCGTCGAGGTGCTCGTCACCGACTTCGACCGCGAGGTGCTCGGCGGCACCCTCGTGCTGGAGTGACGTTCGCGCGACCGCTCAGGCCGCGCGCACCTTCGACACGAAGCCCTCCACCCGGGCGCGGATCTCCGCGGCCTCGTCGGCCAGCGCCTTCGAGGCGGCGATGATCGCCTGCGACGCCGAGCCGGTTTCGTCGGCGAGCCCGCCGACGATGTCGACGGCGCCGTTCACCGCCCGCGCGCCGTTCGCCGCCTCCTGCACGTTGCGCGAGATCTCGGAGGTGGCCGCGCTCTGCTGGCTCACCGCCGAGGCGATCGCGGCGGCGAGCTGATTCATCTCGTCGATCGTCGCGGCGATGTCGCGGATCGAGGTCACCGAGCCGTCGGTGGCCGCCTGCATCTCCGCGACCTTGGCGGCGATCTCCTCGGTGGCTTTCGCGGTCTGGTTGGCGAGCGTCTTCACCTCCGCCGCGACGACGGCGAACCCCTTGCCGGCCTCGCCCGCGCGCGCGGCCTCGATCGTGGCGTTGAGCGCGAGAAGGTTCGTCTGCTCGGCGATGGTGCGGATCAGGTCGACGACCTCGCCGATCGAGCGCGCTGCGGCGGAGAGATCCTGGACGTGGGCGTCGGTGGCACGGGCGCCGGCGACGGCGCGCGCGGCGATCTGCGAGGAGGACTGGGCCGAGCGACCGATCTCGCCGATCGAGGCCGCGAGCTCCTCGCCCGACGCCGCGACGTGCTGGATGTTGGCCGCGGTGGCTTCGGACCGGCCCATGGCGTCCGACACCGAGCCGCGGGTGCGGCTCGCGATCTCGGTGAGGCCGTCGGCCTGCTCGCGCATGCTCCTGAAGGCGCCGTCGAGGCTCGCCAGCGCGGAGCGGATGCCGCTCTCGAACTCGGAGGCGAGCTTGTCCACGGTCGCGGCGCGCTCGGCGACCTTGCGGCTCTCGGCGACGCGCATCGCTGCGAGCTCGCGCTCCTTGGCCGCGGCGGCCTCCGCCGCGAGGAGGCCCTCGCGCGAGGCGGCGATCATGCGCTCGAGGGTGAGCACCACCCAGGTGAGCACTGCCGTCTCCAGCACCACGATCACGGCGTGCAGGACGACGCGCAGGAAGCTCGCTCCTTCGGGGAAGACCGCGAGCGGGATGAGGAAGTTGAAGGACAGGTGGTGCAAGGCCGTGACCACGGCCCCGACGATGATCGTGCGCCAGTCGCAGAAGCCCGCCAGCATCGCCAGCGTGGCGAAGTAGTACATGTGCACGTCGACCTGCCACGGGTGGCCGGCGAGCTCCCAGACGAAGAGCGAGACCTGAGCGATGAGGCCGATGGCGATGGCGAACCGCGTCTCCGGGCTGTCGGGGCGGGTCAGCGCCAGCGCGATGCCGGGAGCGGCGAGGAGCGCGGCGATGCCGACGTTGACGACGAGGGAGCCGCCGAGCGCGAGCGCGATGCCGGCCGCGACGGCGACGTGCGCAGCGAGGAGCGCCGAGAGCGCCTTGGCCGTCGTGATGCGGAGCGTGGAGACGTCGACCATCTCTGTCATGTCCTCGAGGAAGATGTGAAATCGGTGCCCTCGTTCGAGACGAGGCAGCCGCCGAGCGCGCCCGGGTCGAGAAGCAGCCAGGCGCCGGCCGCCCGGACCGCGCGCGCGAAGGCGGCGGGCTCGCCCGCGGTCGCCACTGCGACGAAGGGGACGGTGCCCGCGCTGACGAGTGCCCCGCCGCTCGCCCCGATGCGGGCGAAGGCGTCGGCCTGGCTCGTCCAGGGCGGGAAGACGACGGCCGCGCCGACGCGCACGTCCGCCGGCGCGGCCGCGGCGAGCGGAAGCGCGAGCGAGGCGAGCGCGAAGAGCGCGAGCAGGAAGCGGGCCATCGAATGTTCCGCGGCGACGGAATTGTCGCCTTGCGGATGGACGCTGCGCCACGCGATTTAAATCCAGGTTAAGGCAACCGCAGACTAGGAGCTTATCCCGCGCCGCGACAGCTCGGACGAGATCTCGTCGAGAATTGCGGGATCGTCGATGGTCGCCGGCATCGTCCAGTCGTCGCCATCGGCGATCTTCTTCATGGTCCCGCGCAGGATCTTGCCCGAGCGCGTCTTCGGCAGGCGGCCCACGGTGACGGCGAGCTTGAAGGCGGCGACGGGGCCGATGCGCTCGCGCACGAGGGCCACGAGCTCACCCTCGATCGCCAGCGGCGTCGCCTCGACGCCGGCCTTGAGCACCACGAACCCGCAGGGCACCTCGCCCTTCAGCGCGTCCTTCACGCCGACGACCGCGCATTCCGCGACCGCCGGATGCGAGGCGAGGACCTCCTCCATGCCGCCGGTCGAGAGGCGGTGGCCGGCGACGTTGATGATGTCGTCGGTCCGGCCCATGATGAAGAGATAGCCGTCGTCGTCGACGAACCCGGCGTCCGAGGTGCTGTAGGTGCCGGGGAAGGCCTCGAGGTAGCTCTCGCGGAAGCGGTCGTCGGCGTGCCAGAGGGTGGGCAGGCAGCCGGGGGGCAGGGGCAGGGCGATGACGATCGAGCCCATCGTGTTCGGCGGCACGTCGCGCCCGCCCTCGTCGACGATGCGCACGTCGTAGCCCGGCATCGGTACCGTCGGCGAGCCGTGCTTCACAGGCAGGGCGCCGAGGCCGATCGGGTTGCCGGCGATGGCCCAGCCGGTCTCCGTCTGCCACCAGTGATCGATCACCGGCACCTTCAGAATCTCCTCCGCCCACTGCACGGTGGCGGGATCGGCGCGCTCGCCGGCGAGGAAGAGCGCGCGGAAGCGCGAGAGGTCGTACCGCGCCAGATGCTCGGCCCGCGGGTCCTCCTTCTTGATGGCGCGCAGCGCGGTGGGCGCGGTGAACAGCGTGGTGACGCCGTGCTCGGCGATGACGCGCCAGAAGGCTCCGGCGTCGGGCGTGCCCACCGGCTTGCCCTCGTAGAGGATCGTCGTGCATCCGGCGATCAGCGGGCCGTACACGATGTAGGAATGCCCGACGACCCAGCCGACGTCGGAGGCGCACCAGTAGACCTCGCCGGGCTCCACGCCATAGAGCGCATGCATCGACCAGGCGAGCGCCACCATGTAGCCGCCCGTGTCGCGCACGACGCCCTTGGGCTTGCCCGTGGTACCCGACGTGTAGAGCACGTAGAGCGGATCGGTCGCCGCGACGGGCACGCAGTCGGCGAGACGCCCTTGCGCCTTGGCGTCCCCCACCGCTTCCGCCCAGTCCCGGTCGCGCCCCTCGACGAGCGTCGCCTGCGCCTGCGGTCTCTGGAAGACGAGACACGCGTCCGGCTTGTGGATCGACAGCTCGATCGCCCTGTCGAGCAGCGGCTTGTAGGCGACGGTGCGGCCCGGCTCGAGGCCGCAGGAGGCGGAGAGGATGGCCTTGGGCGTCGCGTCCTCGATGCGGGTCGCGAGCTCGTTCGCCGCGAAGCCGCCGAACACGACCGAGTGGATCGCGCCGATGCGGGCGCAGGCGAGCATCGCGAACACCGCCTGCGGGATCATCGGCATGTAGACGACGACCCGGTCGCCCTTCTCCACGCCCATCTCGCGCAGCACACCCGCCAGCGCGGCGACCTCGTCGCGCATCTCGGCATAGGTCCACGCCGCGATCTCGCCGGTCATGGCGCTATCGTAGATCATCGCCTTCTGGTCACCGCGTTCGGCGACGTGGCGGTCGAGGGCGTTGTGGCAGACGTTGCACACGCCGCCCTCGAACCAGCGGCCGTAGACGCCGGCCTTCTCGTCGAGCACCGTCTCGGGCGGTGTGAGCCAGTCGATCGCCTTTGCCGCCTCGCCCCAGAAGGCCCGCGGGTCGGCCTTCCAGGCGGCGTAGACCTCGGGGTAGCGGCTCGCACCCGGCGTCGTCATGGCTTCGTCCTCCCGTGGCGTCTCGTTGGTTGGGCCGTACGATGCGTCGCGCATGCACCCCGCGCAGGATCGCGGCAAGCCGGACTTTCGGCCATCGGGGAGAGCGCGGATGCAGCCGGCTCGGGTGGATCCGCGCCGGATGCGCTTCATTCGCGCGCATTTAGGCCGTAGGATGGGGCGATCCGACGCGCGAGGTGGACGATGCGGCTCATTTCGATCCTCGCGGCGGCGTTCCTCGCCGCCGCGCCTGCCCACGCCTTCGACCTGCAGGGCCATCGCGGCGCGCGCGGGCTCGCGCCGGAGAACACCATCGCGGCCGTGGACCAGGCGCTCGCCATCGGCGTCGACACGCTGGAGCTGGACCTCGTCGTCACCGCCGACGACGTGCTCGTCGTCCACCACGACCTCGCGCTCTCGCCGGACATCGCCCGGGGGCCGGACGGGAGCTGGGTGAGCGCGCCGATCGCGATGCGCGGCCTCACGCTCGAGGCGGTGAAGACCTACGACGTCGGCCGGCTGCGCCCGGGATCGGACTACGCGCGCCGCTTCGCCGACCAGATCACCCGCGACGGGGCGCGCATCCCGACGCTGGAGGAGGTCTTCGCCCGCGTCGAGGCGCTGGGCGCCGGGCACGTGCGCTACAATCTCGAGACGAAGATCCGCCCGGACCGCGCCGACCTGTCGCCGACGCCCGAGGCGTTCGCCGTGCTCCTCGCGGAGGTCGTGCGCGCGCACGGCCTCGCCGATCGGGTGAGCGTGCAGAGCTTCGACTGGCGCACGCTCGATGCGATGGCGCAGATCGCCCCCGAGATCGCGCGGGTCTGCCTCACGGCGCAGGAGCCGTTCGATACGGTGGAAGCCGGCCGGCCCGGCGCCTCGCCCTGGCTCGGCGGGCGCGACGCGGACGACGCCCAGGGCTCCGCGCCTCGCCTCGCGGCGGATGCCGGCTGCACCACCTGGTCGCCGCACCACGAGGACCTCGACCCCGCGCGCCTGGCGGAGGCGAAGGGGCTCGGCCTCCTCGTGATCCCCTGGACCGTCAACGAGATCGCCGCGATGCGCCGCCTCGTCGAGATGGGCGTCGACGGCATCATCACCGACTACCCCAACCGCCTGCGGGCGCTCCTCGTCGAGCGTGGTGACGCGGTCGCGCCGCAGGTGCGCCTGCCGACGCGCTGACGGGCGCGCCGACACGGTCCGTTCACGCGGCGGGCTTCATGCGCCCGTAGAACGTCTCGCCGGCATCGGCCATGCGCCGCAGCAGGGTAGGGACCGCGAAGCGGGCGCCGTGGGCCTCGGCCAGGCGATCCGCCTTCTCGACGAAGGCCTTCGCCCCCATGAAGTCGATGTAGGAGAGCGCGCCGCCCGTGAAGGGCGCGAAGCCGAAGCCGAGGATCGAGCCGACGTCCGCCTCGCGCGGGTCCACGATCACGCCCTCCTCCACCGTGCGGGCCGCTTCCAGCGCCTGGGCGACGAGGAGGCGGTCCTGCAGCTCGGCGAAGTCGATGGTCTCGCCCTCGCGCGTCGCCTTCGCCAGCCCGGAGAGCCCCGGCCAGAGCCGCTTCTTGCCGCCCTCCGGGTAGTCGTAGAAGCCTTGACGGTTCTTGCGACCGAGCCGGCCCTCGTCCTCGACCAGGGCGACGAGGAGCGCCTTCTGGTCGGGATCGATCGCGTCCGCGCCGAGCTGCGCCTCCGTGGCCTTGACGATCTTGAGCGCGAGATCGAGCGCCACCTCGTCGTTGAGGGAGAGCGGACCCACCGGCATGCCCGCCGCCTTGCCGGCGTTCTCGATCATCGCCGGCGGCACGCCCTCGACGAGCATCTTGTGCCCTTCGAGGATGTAGGCGCCCACGCAGCGATTGGCGAAGAAGCCGCGGGCGTCGTTGACGACGATGGGCGTCTTCTTGATGGCGCGCACGAAGTCGAGCGCCACCGCCAGCGCCTCGTCTCCGGTCCTCTCGCCCAGGATGATCTCGACGAGCATCATCTTCTCGACCGGGGAGAAGAAGTGGATGCCCACGAAGCGCTCGGGCCGCGCGGAGGCCTTGGCCAGCCCGGAGATCGGCAGCGTCGAGGTGTTCGAGCCGAAGATCGCGCGCTCGCCCACGGCGGCCTCGACCTTGGCGATCACCTCGGCCTTCACCTTCGGGTCCTCGAACACCGCCTCGATCACGAGATCGCAGCCCGCGAGCGTGGCGTAGTCGTCGGACGCGGCGATGCGCCCGAGCAGCGCGTCTCGGTCGGCGGTCTTGGCGCGGCCCTTCATGACCTGGTCGGTCATGAGCTTGTGCGAGTAGGCCTTGCCCTTCTCCGCCGCCTCCATGTCGCGATCGACGAGCACGACCTCGAAGCCGGCGTTCGCCGCGACGTAGGCGACGCCCGCGCCCATGAAGCCCGCGCCGACGACGCCGATCCTCTTCAGGCTCGTCTCGCCGACGGAGGCCGGGCGCCGGGCGCCCTTGTTGAGCTCGCCCATGGAGACGAAGAGCGTGCGGATCATCGCCGCCGCCTCCTTCGAGCGCAGGATCTGCGCGAAGTAGCGGGACTCCACCTTGAGCGCGAGGTCCATCGGCAGCTGCAGGCCCTCGTAGACGGACTGCAGGATGGCCTTGGCGGCGGGGTAGTTGTCGTTGGTCTCGCGGCGGTAGATGGCGTTCGCCGCGGGCCAGATCTGCATGCCGGCGGGGGAATAGACCTTGTTCGAGGGCAGCTTGAAGCCCTTCTGGTCCCACGGCGCCACCGCCGAGCCGCCGTCGCGGATCCAGGCCTTGGCCGTGTCGATCAGCTGGTCGTGCGGCACGACCTGGTGGACGAGGCCCATGTTGCGGGCCATGAGGCCCTTGATCTGCTGGCCCTTGAACAGCATCTGCAACGCGTCGCCCGTCTGCATCAGGCGCGCCACGCGCTGCGTGCCGCCGGCGCCCGGGAAGAGCCCGACCTTGATCTCGGGCAGCCCGACCTTGGTGCGGTCGTGATCGCACAGGATGCGCTGGTGGCAGGCGAGCGCGAGCTCGAAGGCGCCGCCGAGGCAGGTGCCGTGGACCGCCGCCGCGAATGGCTTGCCGCAGGTCTCGAGCCGCCGGTAGAGCAGGGTGAGCCGGCGCGATTCCTCGAAGAAGACGCGCATCGCCTCCTCCTCGCCCTTCTCCGCGGCGAGCTTCGCGTGCATGGCGCGAAGCCCCTGGAGCATGGTGAGGTCGGCGCCGCCGGAGAAGTCCTTCTTGCCCGACGCGATCACGCAGCCCTTGATCTCGGCGCTCTCGGCGACGTGCTCGACGACGCGGGCGAGCTCGTCCATGACGTCTGGCGTGATGACGTTCATCGAGCGCTCGGGCATGTCCCAGGTGAGCAGCGCGATGCCGTCGGCGTCGGTCTCGAAGCGGAAGTTGGTGAGGTCCATGGTCGTTTCTCCCGGCTCTCTCAGACGCGCTCGATGATGGCGGCGGTGCCCATGCCTGCGGCGACGCAGAGCGTCACGAGCGCCGTCTGCTTGCCCTGACGCTCGAGCTCGTCGAGCACGGTGCCGAGCACCATGGCGCCGGTGGCGCCCAGCGGATGGCCCATGGCGATGGCGCCGCCGTTGACGTTGACGACCGCCGGATCGAGATCGAAGGCCTGGATGTAGCGCAGCACCACCGACGAGAAGGCCTCGTTTATTTCGAAGAGATCGATGTCGTCCTTCGTCATGCCCGCCTTCTTCAGCACGAGCTCGGTGACGTCGACGGGGCCCGTCAGCATCAGCGCGAGGTCCGAGCCGATCGAGGCGAAGGCCTTGATGCGGGCGCGCGGCGTCAGGCTCGCCATCTCGCCGGCCTTCCGCGAGCCCACCAGCACCGCGGCCGCACCATCGACGATGCCGGACGAGTTGCCCGCGTGGTGGACGTGGCGCACCGCCTCGACGTCGGGATGGGCTGCGATCGCCACCGCGTCGAAACCCGCCATGTCGCCCATCTGCTCGAACGCCGCCTTGAGCCCGCCGAGCGACTGCATGTCGGTCGAAGGCCGCATGTGCTCGTCCTTCGCCAGGATGGTGAGGCCGTTGACGTCGCGCACCGGCACGACGGAGCGCGCGAAGCGCCCCTCGTCCCAGGCCTTGGCTGCGCGCTTCTGGCTCTCCACCGCGAAGGCGTCGACGTCGTCTCGCGAGAAGCCGTACTTTGTGGCGATCAGGTCCGCCGAGATGCCCTGTGGCAGGAAGTAGGTGTCGATGGCGAGCTTGGGGTCGACGGGCCAGGCGCCGCCGGAGGCGCCCATGCCGATGCGCGACATCGACTCGACGCCGCCGCCGATCGCCATCTCCTTCATGCCGCTCATCACCTGCGCGGCGGCGAGGTTCACCGCGTCGAGGCCCGAGGCGCAGAAGCGGTTGATCTGGACGCCCGGCACCTCCTTGCCGAAGCCGGCCTTGAGCGCGGCGGCGCGGGCGATGTCGCCGCCCGCCTCGCCGACGGGATCGACGCAGCCGAGCACGACGTCCTCGATCATCACGGGGAACAGCTGGTTGCGGTCGCGGATCGCCCGCAGCGTGGTGACGGCGAGATCGACCGCCGGCACCTCGTGCAGCGACCCGTCCGGCTTGCCGCGTCCGCGGGGCGTGCGGACGTGATCGTAGATGTAGGCCTCGGTCATCGGCTCGGGATCCTTCTCGCTTCCTCCACCATCGCCCGGAAGCACCGGGGGCGGACGGCGGATCGATTTTGCGTCTTGTCGTGCGCCGGAGCGTCCGGCTTGACGCTCGGAGTTAATGAGGTATAACTTTCTTCACTTCGAGCGAGTAAATGCAATGTCATCGGGATCGATCACCGCCCTCGCGGTTATGCCTGCCGCCGGCGGCGCGGGCGACCGGGCCGCCGACGACGCGTCACTCTCTGCGTACATGGCGTTGTCCCTCCGTATCACGGAGCGCAGCGAGGCGCAGACGCGCACGCTCGGCAGCCTGCTCGCGCTCAGCGCGAACGCCGAGGCCGCCCGCGAGGCCCTGCGCGGCGCCGCCGAGGACACCGGCGCCGCCGTCGACGAGCGCATGCACCGCGAGGCCACGTCGGCACCGATCGGCCTGCGCGCCGCGAAGCTCAGCCGCGGCGATCTCGACGAGAACGACGCGCTCGGCGCGCACGAGCCCGGCGCGCCGTTGGTCGAGACGGCCGAAGCGGCCGAGACGACCGACGCGAAGCCGGCGAATCCGGAGATGGGCCTCGAGGAGCTCATGCGCGTCAACCTCCATGCGGCCGAGGTGATCGATCGGCTCGGCGGCGGACCGGGGGAAGCCTGAGGCGCCCTCGGCCCACCGCCCGCCTCAGAACGCGTCCGCCGAAAGCGCCATCGTCGTGTCGGCGCCCGCCGAGATGCGCGCCACCTGGGCCGCGGTCTCGGGCATCAGGCGCTCCATGTAGAAGCGCCCGACGACGAGCTTCTCCGCCATGCCCGGTGCGCCCTCACGCGCGAGCGCCGCCTTGGCCATCAGGCCCCACATGTAGCCCATCGCCACGAGACCGAAGAGGTGCATGTAGTCGGTCGCGCCGGCGCCGGCGTTGTCGGGCTTGGCCATGGCGTTGTTCATGAACCACATGGTCGCCTGCTGGAGCCGGCCGAGGCCCTCCGCCAGCGGCCCGACATAGGGCTGCATGCGCGCGTCGCCCCCGTTCTCCTGGCAGAAGGCCTGGACCTCGCCGAAGAAGGCCATCACCGCGCGCCCGCCGTCCTTGCCGAGCTTGCGGCCGACGAGGTCCATGGCCTGGATGCCGTTGGCGCCCTCGTAGATCATGGTGATGCGCGCGTCGCGGACGAACTGGGACATGCCCCATTCCTCCACGTAGCCGTGGCCGCCGAACATCTGCTGGGCCTTCACCGCGTTGTCGAAGCCGAGATCGGTGAAGACGCCCTTCACGACCGGCGTCATCAGGCCGAGGAAGTCGAGGGCCTTCTGGCGCGCGGCTGCATCCGGCGAGCGGTGGGCGATGTCGCTCTCGAGCGCGGTGCGCAGGATGAGCGCGCGCGCGGCCTCGTTGATGGCGCGGATCGTCATCAGCGTGCGGCGCACGTCCGGGTGGACGATGATCGGGTCGGCCGGGCCGTCCGGGTTCTTCGGGCCGGTGAGCGACCGGCCCTGGAGCCGGTCCTTCGCGTAGGCGACGGCGTTCTGGTAGGCGACCTCGGAGACCGCGAGGCCCTGGACGCCGACCGCGAGGCGCGCCTCGTTCATCATCACGAACATCGCCGCCAGCCCGCGATTCTCCTCGCCCACGAGCCAGCCGGTGGCGCCGTCGTAGTTCATCACGCAGGTGGCGTTGCCGTGGATGCCCATCTTGTGCTCGAGCGAGCCGCAGGACACGCCGTTGCGCGCGCCCAGCGAGCCGTCGTCGTTCACGAGCACCTTGGGGACGACGAAGAGCGAGATGCCCTTCGTGCCCGCCGGCGCGCCCTCGATGCGGGCGAGGACCAGGTGGACGATGTTCTCGGTGAGGTCGTGCTCGCCCGCCGAGATGAAGATCTTGGTGCCGGTGATGGCGTAGCCGCCGTCGCCGTTGGGCACGGCCTTGGTCTTGATCAGGCCGAGATCGGTGCCGCAATGCGGCTCGGTCAGGTTCATCGTGCCCGACCAGGCGCCCTCGATCATCTTCGGCAGGTACTTGGCCTTCTGCTCGGGCGAGCCGTGCTCGATCAGCGCGGCGATGGCGCCCATCGTCAGGCCCGGATACATGGCGAGCGCGAGGTTCGCCGAGGAGGCGAACTCCTGCATCACCGTGTTGAGGGTCGTCGGCAGGCCCTGGCCGCCGAACTCCTCGGGCGCCGAGAGCCCGAGCCAGCCGCCCTGCACATAGGCCTCGTAGGCGGCCTTGAACGCCTTTGGCGCGGCGACGCTGCCGTCGGCGTTGCGCGTGCAGCCCTCCTGGTCGCCGGGGAGGTTGGTCGGCGCCCACGACGTCTCCGTCAGCTTCGCGCCCTCCTCGAGGATCGCGGCCACCGTGTCGGGCGTGGCGTCGGCGAAGCCCGGCAGATCGGCGTGGCGCGACAGCTGGAGGACGTCGTCGAGGATGAAGGACGTGTCCGCAACGGGTGCCTTGTAGACCGGCATGGGCTCTCTCCCTCGGGGTCGGGGCGAGCGCGCATCACGCGGGTGCGCGCCGTGGATAGTTCACATATAAACTATCTCGACGCCGATGGCTAGGGGGGCGTGCAGGACCTGGCGCGGCACCGATGCCGCTTGCCGTCGCTGGAGCTCGGCATGGGCGTCGAGCCTTCTGCCCGCCCCACACCCCCGACCCCTCTCCACGAGGGAGAGGGGAGAGCGGCGGCGGATGCCACGAATGGCGGAGATCGTCCTTCGTTCGCAGGTTCTTGCCAGCGAGCAGCGAAACGCGATCGGCAGCTCCCCTCCCCACGAGGGCGGGAAGGGCCTTCGTCAGACGAGCGACCTCGCAGCCCCTCATCCGCCCTCCGCCACCCGCCGCGCCTCCTCGTGGAAATCCGTCAGGGCGAAGGCGGCGTGCATCAGGCTTCGCGTGTAGTCGCTCGCCGGGCGCTCAAAGATCGCCCCCGTCTCGCCCTCCTCGACGACACGGCCGGCCTGCATCACCATGACGTAGTCCGACATGGCGCGCACCACGGCGAGGTCGTGGCTGATGAAGAGGTAGGCCATGCCGTAGCGGGCCTGGATGTCGCGCAGGAGCGCGACGATCTGCTTCTGCACCGAGCGGTCGAGCGCCGAGGTGGGCTCGTCGAGCACGACCACGTGGGGCTTGAGGATCACCGCGCGGGCGATGGCGATGCGCTGGCGCTGGCCGCCGGAGAACTCGTGCGGATAGCGGTTGCGCATCGAGGGATCGAGGCCGACCTCGCGCAGCGCCTCGGCGGCGCGTCGCTCGCGGTCCTTCGCCGAGAGGCCGGGCTCGTGCACGAGCAGGCCCTCGGTGACGATCTGGCCGATCGTCATGCGTGGCGAGAGCGAGCCGAACGGGTCCTGGAAGACGAGCTGCAATTCCTTGCGCAGCGGGCGCATGTCGTGCTTCGTCGCGTCCGAGATGTCGCGCCCCATGAAGACGACGCGGCCCTCGCAGGGCAGGAGCTTGAGCAGCGCGCGCCCGAGCGTCGACTTGCCGGAACCCGATTCGCCGACGATCCCGATCGTCTGGCCCTTGCGCAGCCGCAGCGTCACGTCGTCGACCGCCTTGAGCACGACGGGCGGCCCCTTCAGGAACCCGCCGCCGATGTCGAAGGACACGCGGACGCGCTCCCCCGAGAGCGCCATCGGCGCGTCGGCGGGCGGCGGCGCCTTCTCGCCGGTGGGCTCCGCGTCGATCAGCATGCGGGTGTAGGGGTGGCTCGGCGCCTCGAACACGGTGCGCGTGTCCCCGCTCTCCACCACCTCGCCGCGCCGCATCACGTAGACGCGGCTCGCGAAGCGGCGCACGATTCCGAGATCGTGGGTGATGAACACGATCGCCATGCCGCGCTCGCGCTGGAGATCGGCCAAGAGCGTCAGGATCTGCGCCTGCACGGTCACGTCCAGCGCCGTCGTCGGCTCGTCGGCGATGAGCAGGTCCGGGTCGTTGGAGAGCGCCATGGCGATCATGACGCGCTGGCGCTGCCCGCCGGAGAGCTCGTGGGGGTAGGCGTCGATGCGCCGCTCGGGGTCCGGGATGCCGACGCGCGCGAGGAGCGCGATCGCCTTCTCGCGTGCGGCGCGGCGCGAGAGGCCGCGATGGTGCATCATCGGCTCGGCGAGCTGGCGCCCGATCCGGTAGAGCGGGTCGAGCGAGGTCATCGGCTCCTGGAAGATCATGGTGATCTTGGCGCCGCGGATGCGGTTGAGGTCGCGTTCGCGCATGCCCACGAGCTCGCGGCCGCGATAGACGGCGTTGCCGCGCGCCCGCCCGTTCGACGCCAGCAGCCCCATCGCCGCCATCATCGACTGGCTCTTGCCGGAGCCGGACTCGCCCACGATGGCGACGGTCTCGCCGCGCCGGACGTCGAGGTCGATGCCGCGCACGGCCTCGATCGTTCCGTCGTTCGTCTCGAAGGAGACCTCGAGGCCGCGCACGGTGAGCACGGGATCGTCGGTCATCGCGTTCATCAGCGGTCCCTCGGGTCGAGCGCGTCGCGCAGGCCGTCGCCCAGGAAGTTGAGGGCGAACAGGATGACGATGAGGGTGATTGCCGGGAAGATCAGCATCCAGGTCGCGCCCTGCATGTTGGCCGCGCCCTCCGAGATCAGCACGCCCAGCGAGGTCAGCGGTTCCTGCACGCCGAGGCCGAGGAAAGAGAGGAAGCTCTCGAGCAGGATCACCTTGGGCACGAGGAGCGTGAGGTAGACGACGACGGGCCCGAGCGTGTTGGGCACGATGTGCCGGCGCACGATGCCGCCGGGCTTCACGCCGAGCGCCTCCGCCGCCTGCACGAATTCCTGGCGCTTCAAGGAGATCGTCTGGCCGCGCACGATGCGCGCCATGTCGAGCCACTCGATGGCGCCCACGGCGAGGAACATCAGCACGAAGTTGCCGCCGAAGAACACGACGAGCAGGATCACGAAGAAGATGAACGGAAGGGAGTAGAGGATGTCGACGAAGCGCATCATCACCCCGTCGATCCGCCCGCCGAGGAAGCCCGCGACGGCGCCGTAGGCGACGCCGATGACGAGCGCCGTGAGCGACGCCAGGAGCCCGATCGCCAGCGAGATCCGCACCCCGATCATGGTACGCGCGAACAGGTCGCGGCCGATCGCGTCCGTGCCGAAGAAGAAATACGTGCGCTTGACGTCCGCCACCATCACCGCGCGGGTCTCGTCGGCGGAGACGTCCTCGATGCGGGCGTTGGTGAAGAGGTCCGAGCGCTCGACGAAGCGCACGAAGCGCGGATCGATGCCGCGATCGGTGACGATGGGGGCGGAGATCGTGCCGCCGTCGAGCGTGATCTCACCGACCTCGACGCGGGCGCGGGCGAGCACGCTCTCGAATTCCGGCACGATGCTGTCCGCCCGCGGATAGGCCTCGAGGCTCGCGGGAACGCGGACGTATTGCGGGAAGACCTCGTTGTAGCGGTTGGGCGCGAGCGACGGCCCGAAGATCGCGACGAGCGCGAAGAAGGCGAGCACGAGCCCGCTCGCCACGGCGGCCTTGTTGCGGCGCAGCCGCAGCCAGGCGTCCTGCCACAGCGAGCGCGAGGGGCCGGCCTCGGCGAGCGACCGGGCGAGGTCGTCCGGCTCCGCGGCGGGGTCGAGGCGCATCTGCACGGCGGGCCTCCCTCAGCTCTCGTATCGCACGCGCGGGTCGAGCAGCGCGTAGGCGATGTCGACGAGCAGGTTGAAGATCACGACGAAGATCGCGATCACGACCACGGTGCCCATCACGAGCGTGTAGTCGCGCGCGAGCGCGCCCTGGACGAAATAGCGGCCGATGCCGGGTATGCCGAAGATCGTCTCGACGACGACGGAGCCGGTCAGAAGCGCCGCCGCCGCCGGGCCGAGATAGGAGACGACCGGCAGGATCGCCGCGCGCAGCGTGTGGGTGATCACGACGACGCGGGTCGGCAGGCCGTAGGCGCGCGCGGTGCGCACGTGGTTGGAGCGCAGCGCCTCGATCGTCGCCCCGCGGGTGAGGCGGGCGATGATGGCGATCTGGGGGAGCGCGAGGGTCACGACCGGCAGCACCATGTGCGCCGGCGTGCCCCATCCGCCCGCCGGCAGCCAACCCATCCACACGCCGAAGAGGAGCGAGAGGATCGGCGCGACGACGAAGTTCGGGATGGTGATGCCGAAGGTGGCGATGCCGACGACGGCGTAGTCCGCGCCCTTGTTCTGGCGCAACGCCGCGAGCACGCCCAGCGAGGCGCCGACCACGAGGGCGAGGGAGAGAGCCAGCGCGCCGAGCGTCACCGAGACCGGCAGCCCCACCGCGAAGAGATCGGCCACGGAGAAGTCGCGGCGCGTGAAGCTCGGGCCGAAGTCGCCCTGCAGCAGGTTGCCGAGATAGAGCAGGTACTGGCGCCAGAGCGGCTCGTCGAGATGGAAGGCGGCGTTCAGGTTCTGCATGATCAAGGGATCGAGCGGCCGCTCGAGGTCGAAGGGGCCGCCGGGCGCCGCCCGGATCATGAAGAAGGCGATCGTCACGACGATGAAGATCGTCGGGATCGCGCCGGCGAGGCGCCGGAGGACGAAGCCGAGCATGGGCCGTCGTGTCCTGTTCACGCGGTGGTGCCGTGCGTGGGCCGTCCCGCGCACGGGATCACGGCCGGGGCCGTGCCGCGCGCGGGGGCGAGAGCCGTGCTCAGTTCGACAGCGACAGGAAGCGCGTGCCGTGCACGTTCATGATGTTGTCTTCCCAGCCCTCGAGGTCGGGGGAGACGAGCGCCTTGGAGGTGTAGAACAGGATCGGGATCGCCGGCACCTGCGACAGGAACAGCCGCTCGGCCTCCGCCAGGATTTCGGCCCGGGCCTCGATGTCCGTCTCGGTCTCGGCCTGCTGCATCAGGCGATCGTACTCCTCGTTCGACCAGCGCGGATAGTTGAAGCCGAGGTTGTCCGACTCGTAGAGGAAGAGGAAGTTCTGCGGATCGTTGTAGTCCCCGATCCAGCCGGCGCGGGCCATGTCGAAGTCGCCGTCCTCCTTGAGGTAGTTGAAGTAGGTCGCGCCCTCCATCTCGGTCAGCGTCGATTCGATGCCGATGTTGCGCAGCATCTCGCCCACCGCCGTCATGGTGTTCTTGTTGTTCTCCGAGGTGTTGTAGCGCAGCTCCACCGTCAGCTCGCCCGGCGCGACGCCCGCCTCCTCGAGCAGCGCGATGGCGCGGTCCTCGCGGTCGAGAATGTCGACGTCGGCGTACTCGAGCTGCGGCGCCTCCGCGACGTAGTTGTTCGTGCCCGGGGGCACGAGCGAGTAGGCCGGCACCATCGTGCCCTGCCAGACCTCCTCGGCGAGGAAGTCGCGGTCGATCGCCATCGACATCGCCTCGCGCACGCGCGGATCGGCGAACTTCTCCTTCGTCACCTTGATCGGCAGGTAGTAGGTGCCGAGGTACGGCGCGACACGGACCTGGTCGCCGAGGCGCTCGCGCAGGTCGGCGATCTGCTCGGAGGGCAGGTCGGAGCAGGACTGCACCTCGCCCGCCTCGAAGCGGCGCACGCAGGTGGCGCGCTCCTCGAAGGGGATGTAGTTCACGACGTCGATCGAGACGTTCTCGGCGTCGTGGAAGTTCGGGTTCTTGCGCATCACGATCCGATCGTTCGGCGTGAAGCTCTCGAGCATGTAGGCGCCGTTCGAGACGAGATTGCCCGGGCGCGTGAAGGCGTCGCCGTGCTCCTCGACGGAGGCCTGGTGCAGCGGCAGGCCGGTCTGGTGCGTGAGGAGCTCGATGAAGAAGGGCGTCGCGTTCTCGAGCGTGATCTCGAGCGTGCGCTCGTCGATCGCGCGGGCGCCGAGCTCCTCCTTGGGCATCTCGCCGGCGTTGATCGCGGCCGCGTTCTTGATCGGGTGCAGGATGTTGGCGTAGCCCGCGGCCGTCGCCGGGTCCTGGATGCGGCGGAAGGCGAAGACGAAGTCGCTCGCCGTGACCGGGTCGCCGTTCGACCAGCGGGCGTCCTCGCGAAGCGTGAACGTGTAGACGGTGCCGTCCTCGGACACCTCCCAGCTCTCCGCGACGCCCGGGATCACCTCGGCCTCGGTGTTGTAGACGACGAGCCCCTCGTAGAGGTCGCGCAGCAGGTGCGCCTCGGCGACCGTGGAGGTCTTGTGCTGGTCGAGCGACGACGGGTCGGTGTCGTTGCCGCGGTTGTAGACGACCTCCTGGGCGAAGGCGGGCGCGCCCGTCGCGCCGAGCGCCGTCGCCAGCGCGATCGAGAAGGCGCTCGCCTTGAGCATGGTCTTGATCATGAGCGGATTGTCTCCCTGCTGCCGTGGACCGGCAGGTCGCTCCGTCTCCCGCGACGGATTAGATGTAAACTATCCGTTGGGCAGCCGGCTCGCAAGCGCGGCGGCAACGGGGGATCGACCAGCGCGATCGAGGATCCGAAGATCCGCATCGCGTGCCCGGAGCCCCGCACCCTCCCGGCGCTGCACCCTCGCGAAAGGCCGTGCCGGACGCGGCGCCCGGTATGCTGGCGCATGCGAGGAGCCCGAAGGGCGCGGCGGAGGCTCGAAACCGGCGGGATCGGCATTCGTGTTGCCGACGCTGCGGGGGATCTACTTTCGCGCGCATTGCGCCGCTCGGGCGAACATTCCACATTCCCGAAGCGTTCGAAGCGGTTTCCAGCGACAGAGTGATGGACGTCGATGACGCACGTTGGCAGCCACGACGGGATCCTCGTCTTCCTGTCCGTCCTGATCGCGATCCTCGCGTCCTACACGGCTCTCGACCTAGCGAGCCGCGTCGCCGTCGCGAGCGGTATGGCGCGCGTGGCCTGGCTCGGGACGGCCGCCTTCGCCCTCGGCGGCGGCATCTGGTCGATGCACTTCGTCGGCATGCTGGCGTTTCGGATCCCGGGGATCGCGATCGGCTACGACGTTCCCCTGACGATCGTGTCCCTGGTGCTTCCCGTCGCCGTCACGGCGCTGGGGTTCGCCGTCGTCGACGCCTGGGGGAGACATCCCGGCGTCCTGCCCGTGAGCGGTCTCGTCATGGGGCTCGGCATCGTCGGGATGCACTACGCCGGGATGGCCGCACTGCGCCTTTCCGCCGAGGTGAGCCACGACCCGATCTGGGTCGTCACGGCAGCCGCCATCGCGATCGGAGCCGGCGCCGTATCCCTGTCGCTCGCATTCCGGGGCCCCCGCGTGCTCGCACGAGCCTCGGGGGCGATCGCCATGGGGATCGCGATCGCCGGCATGCATTACGTTGCGATGCACGGAACGACCTTCGTGCCGCTCGACGCGGTCGAGGGCCGAGCCGGCGGCGGCTTGGGCCGGACGCATCTCGCCCTGTGGGTGACCGGGGCGACGATGGCGATCCTGGCGTCGGGGCTCGCGGCAGCGGCGCTCGACCGTCACCTCGCCCTGGTCGCCGCACGCGAGGCGGACGTGCTGCGCGAGAGCGAGGAGCGCTTCCGGCTGATGGTCCACAGCGTCACGGACTATGCGATCTTCATGCTCGACCGCGAGGGCCGCGTCGCCAACTGGAACACCGGCGCCAGGCGGATCAAGGGCTACGAGGCCCACGAGATCGTCGGGCAGCACTTCTCGCGCTTCTACACCGACGAGGACCGCGCGGCCGGCGTACCCGAAGCGGCGCTCGCCGCGGCGGAGCGCGACGGGAGGTTCGAGGCCGAAGGGGCGCGTGTCCGGAAGGACGGCTCGCGCTTTCTCGCGAGCGTGGTCATCGAGCCGATGCGCAACGACGCCGGCGCGATCGTCGGTTTCGCCAAGGTGACCCGCGACATAAGCGAGCGGCGACGGGCCCAGGACGCGCTCGATCAGGCGCGGGAAGCGCTGGCGCAGGCACAGAAGATGGAGGCGCTCGGCCAGCTCACAGGCGGCGTGGCGCACGATTTCAACAACCTGCTGATGGCCATCCTCAGCAGCCTCGAGCTTCTCCGGAAGCGCGTTCCCGCCGACCCGCGTACGGCGCGGCTCATCGACAACGCCATCGCCGGTGCCCAGCGCGGCGCGACCCTGACCCGACGCATGCTGGCCTTCGCGAGGCGTCAGGAGCTGCGGCCGTCGGCCGTGGACGTCCCGAGCCTCGTGCACGGGATATCGGACCTCCTGCAGCGCTCGATCGGTCCGGGCGTGCGCATCGAGACCAGCTTTCCGCCCGGTCTGCCGCCCGCCCTCGTGGACGGGCACCAGCTCGAGCTGGCGCTGCTCAACCTCTGCGTCAACGCTCGCGACGCCATGCCGGACGGCGGCACGATCACGGTCTCGGCCGCCTCGTCGCGCCACGGGACGGGAGAGGAGACCGTCTGCCTCGCCGTGGCGGACACGGGGCTCGGAATGGACGAGGCCACCGTCGCGCGCGCCACGGAGCCGTTCTTCACGACGAAGGGCGTGGGTAAGGGAACCGGCCTGGGCCTGCCCATGGTGCAGGGCCTGGCGGCGCAGTCCGGTGGGCGTTTCGTCCTGCGCAGCCGCCCCGGTGCAGGCACGACGGCCGAGATCTGGCTGCCGGTCGCCAACCCGGCCGTGGAGCGCCCGATGGAGCCGGGATGCGCGCGGGACGCGATCAACGACGAGAGCCCGGCCTCGCTGCACGTCCTCTTGGTCGACGACGATCCGCTCGTCCTGGAGAGCGCCGTCGCCATGCTGGAGGACGGCTGTCATGTTCCCGTCGCGGCGGCGTCCGGCACGGAAGCGCTACGGGTCCTCGAGGCAACGGCCGGGATCGACGTCGTGGTCACCGACCACGCCATGCCCGACATGACGGGTCTCGACTTGGCGCGCCGCATCGCCGTTATGCGCCCCGGCATGCCCGTCATTCTCGCGACGGGCTACGCCGACCTCGCCGAAGGCATCGAGCCGGACCTCGTGCGCATGGGCAAGCCGTTCGCGCAAGCGGACCTCCTCTCCGCGATCCGCGCCGCGTCGCCGCCCCCGTCGACGCCCCCGTCGCCGACCCCGCCCGTGCTCGCCTCACCGCCGCGATCGGCGGCGGCGAGAACGCTCTGACGGTGCTCGTCGCCGAGGGCGGCGCGAACGCGAGGTCGATGCCGCCGGCGTGTGACGTCCCAGCAGGGCACCGGCGCCGGGTGCCTCGGCCGTCAAAGCACCTCCGATCCCGTCGTCCCGCCCGCGCCCTCGCGGCGGCGCAGGCGGCGCTCGCCGGGTGTCCCGGAATCGGTGCCGGCGTCCGCTTCGGGGGTGGGCTCGGCGGCGGCGCCGCCCGTGTCGCCGCGCGGCCGCGCCTGCGGCTCCGGCTCGCGGTCCGGCCGCGGGACGTTCACCACCGG
>NZ_JBQTCJ010000010.1:0-87935 GCF_052380005.1 Salinarimonas sp. NSM | reverse complement strand
GGCGTCGCCGGCCGCACCGCCCGCGCCGCCAGCGCCCACCGCAGTCGGTGCCACGCCGTTCTGACCGTTGCCCCCGGGGGCACCGACCACCTGCCCATGTGCGGTCGGCTGCCAGAGAAGCAGGGCGGCGAGCGAGACGCCGATGAGCAACGACGACGACGGACCGCAATACAGCATGGCATGAACCCGGAGAATGCTCGAACTCGAGATCCGCGAATCAGACGCGCATCTCCCGAAGGTCTCCCTAGACGGGTTCGACTCGGCCGAGACTGCGAAAAAGCTCAACGCGCCCGTGCGCAATGAAGGCCGCGCGCCGACCATAACGCAATCCCTGGAAGCATGCCCCCAACGTCCACGCCGGCGCCGGCTGAATCCCCGCTGAACGCGCGGTTCAAGCCGCGTTCCGCCGAGCCCCTCTACACCGGAGACACGCCGAACGAACGGCGGTTCCGCAACGGAGGAGACCCGCACCATGCTCACCCCCCGCAAGACCATCGCCGTCGCCCTCGTCGCCCTGGCGACCGCGACCGCCCTGCCCGCCTCCGCGAACGAGATCACCATCCGCCAGTACGGCTGGGGCCACGCCGTGGGCGGCGAGCAGACCGGCTGGCGCAACCGCGTCGGCACGTTCCAGCAGGGTCGGCTCAACGATGCGATCGCCCGGCAGCACGGCCGCCGCAACACCGCCGCCATCGGTCAGGACGGCTCGCGCAACCATGCCGACACGTGGCAGCGCGGGCGCGACAACGCCGCCGGCATCGGCCAGTTCGGCGACGACCATTCCATCGTCGTGACCCAGGACGGCAACGGCAACATCGCCGCCGGCGTGCAGGTCGGTCGCGGCTGCTCGGGCGAGGTCGTGCAGAACGGCCGCGGCAACGTCTCCGCCTTCGTCCAGACCTGCGATTGATCCCCCGCATCGAGAGGAGACCCGCCATGACCTCGATCGCCTCCAAGATCGCCGCCGCCGCGGCCGTGGCGCTCAGCGCGCTCGGCCCCCTCGCCGCCTCGCTCGGCGCCAACGCCGCCGACGAGACGCCAGCCAACCTCACCTGCGAGATCCGCACGAGCCGCGCCGGCGGGCTCCTGGTGCTCGAGCCCGTCGTGCGCGCGAGCCGCGCCACCCGGGGCGACTACGACTTCGTGGTCGAGGGCCGCGGCTCGGGGAGCCGCAGCGACATCGCCCAGGGCGGCGGCTTCACGCTCGCCGCCGGGGAGACGGCGCGGCTCGGGCAGGTGTCGCTGGCCTCGTCCGCACGCTTCGAGGCGCGCCTCGAGATCGACGCCGACGGCCGGCGCGCCGCCTGCCGCGCTGTGGCTCCGCGCGGCTGACGATCCCGCTTCACCCTCGAAGAGACGGAGACGACACGATGACCCGCACGCCCATCACCCGCACCCGCCGCACGCTCGCCGCCGCGGGCTTCCTCGCCGCCGCCCTCGCCGGCGGCCCGGCTCTCGCCGAAGGGGCGCTCAGCATCACCGCCAATCCGCAGGGGGACGCCGGCCGGCTCCTCGCCGCGGGGCTCGCGATCTACGGCATCGCCGCGGACATCGACGCGAACGGCCGCATCACCCAGCGCGGCCGCGACAACGCGGCCGGCCTCCTTCAGCACGGGCGGGGCCATCTCGGCATCGTCCACCAGCAGGGCGACGGGCACGTCGGCACGCTCGAGCAGAGCGGCGCGGGCAACAGCTACGGCCTGTTCCAGTTCGGCCGCGGCGCCCGCGCCGCCGTGCGCCAGCACGGCGTCGGGCGCAGCGGGGTGACGGTGCAGTTCGGGTTCTGACGGGAAGGCCCCGTCAGAACAGGCTCGTGAACAGCGCTCGCCGCGACGGCGCGGGCGCCACGGGCTCCGGCGCCATGGCGTAGAAGCCGCCGGCGTTCTGCTTCACCTTCACGGTGGCGCCGATCTCGGCGCGCTCGTAGAGGTGCAGCGCATCCTGGTTGAGCATGCGAATGCAGCCGGAGGACACCGCCTGCCCGATGGACCAGGGCTCGTTCGTGCCGTGGATCCGATAGAGCGTGTCGCGGCCGCCTTCGTAGAGGTAGAGCGCGCGGGCGCCGAGCGGGTTGTCGAGCCCGCCCTCCATGTGGCGCGGCAGCTCCGGCTGGCGCCGGCGCATCTCGGCGGGGGGCGTCCAGCCCGGCCAGCGCGCCTTGCGGCCGACCCGGGCCGTGCCCGACCACGAGAACCCCTCGCGCCCGACGCCGATGCCGTATCGCCAGGCCGTCCCGCCGTCGCGCACGAGGTAGAGGTGCTTGTCCGCCGTGTCGACGATGATCGTGCCGGGACGCTCCTCGCCCTCGTAGGCGACCTGCGTGAGGCGCAGGTGCGCCGGCATCAGGCGGGGGTCGACGAAGGGGATGTCGTAGGGCTCGTCGGGCATGTAGCCGGAATACCAGCCGGCGGTCTGGGCGAGCGCGGGAAGGGAGGGAACGACGGCGGCGGTCGCCGCGGCCGCGCTCAGGAAGGAGCGGCGCGTGAGCATGGCTGCACCTCGGTTCGGGTGGACTTGCCAGGATAAGCTTCCAGCGGCATCCGGGTTCCCGAGGCGAGCTGCGCGGCGCGGTCACCCGTTGCGCCAAGCCTTGGCGAGGTCGATGAAGTTGCCGAGGATCGTCTCGCCGTGCTCCGAGAGGATGCTCTCCGGGTGGAACTGGACGCCGTGAACGGGGAGCGTGCGATGCGAGGCGGCCATGATCTGGCCGTCGTCCGTCTGCGCCGTCACCTCGAGGACGTCCGGGCAGGTGTCGCGGGCGACGACGAGGGAGTGGTAGCGCGTCGCCGTGAAGTCCTGTGCGCAGCCGGCGAAGAGGCCCGCGCCCGTGTGGCGCACGCGGCTCGTCTTGCCGTGCATGGGCAGGGGCGCGCGCACGACGTCGCCGCCGAAGGCCTGGCCGATCGTCTGCAGGCCGAGGCAGACGCCGAAGATCGGCACCCGGCCGGCCCCCTTCTCGACGACCTCGAGGCAGACACCCGCCTCGTTGGGCGTGCACGGCCCCGGCGAGAGCACGATCGCGTCGAAGCCGCCGTCGAGGATCGCGTCCGCGCCCATGTCGTCGTTGCGCACGACCTCGATGGCGCGCGTGAAGCGGCTCACCAGGTGGACGAGGTTCCAGGTGAAGCTGTCGTAGTTGTCGACGACGAGCAGGCGGGGCATGCCCGGGGCGGGTTCGACGGAGGACATGATGCGGCGGCTTCCGGTTGCGGGCCGATCTCTAGCAGGAGCGGGGCGCGGGCGCAAAACGCCGATCTCCGGCGGGCCGAGGCCGGCGGCTCGTCGGAACCGCGACGGGCGGGCGCCGTTCTCCTGCGGACGAAACGAGAACGCAGAATCTCTGTGAAAATCTCTGTGAAGGAGAGCCCGCATGGCTTCGAAGGACGAACCCAGGAACGACGCCCGCGCCCGCGGCGCACATGAGGATCCGCCGCAGGTGGAGAACCCCGAGGCGAACCCCAAGCAGACCCCGCCCGCCGGCAACCAGCAGAAGGACCCCGAGGACTGGGTGACCGGCCACGAGCCGATGACAGGTGCCCAGGCCTCCTACTTGAAGACCCTCACCGAGCAGGCCCGCGCCCCGGACCTCTACGACCCGCAGCTCGACAAGGCCGAGGCCTCGAAGCGGATCGACGAGTTGCGGGAGCGGACGGGGAAGGCGTGAGGGCGTATCGCCTCACCGCTTGAACAGGATCACCTCTTCCGGCGGCGGGGCGTCCGCCGCGGGGACGATCGCCGGCCGTGCCCCCGCCGCCCGCCGCGGGGCGGGCACGGTCGCCGCGTCCGCGCAGGCGTCGAGCGCGCCCACCGCCAGGGTGTCGAGCGTCGCGATCTCGGCGTCGAGCGCGGCGAGCGCGCGCTCGGGCTCGATGGCGGCGCGCTGGGGGGCCTCGATGGCGAGGCGCTCGAGCGCGTAGCGGTAGCGCAGCGCCCGCTCGCGGGCCTCGGCGCGGACCCAGGCGATCAGGCAGCGGTTCTCGGCGACGCGCAGGGCCGCCTCCTGCGCCTGGTTCTCCTCCAGCACCGTGACGTAGAGGAGGAAGCGCAGCCGCGCCTCGTCCGCCTCCAGCACGCGAAGCGCGATCTCGCGCAGAAGCGGGATCAGCATGCGGTCCTGCTCCGAGTCCTGGGCGATGCGGCGGAAGAGCGGGGCCGGCGAGGTGCCGCGCGAGAAGATCAGCGCGTCCCAGTAACCCCGCCGCGTGCCGAGTCGCAGCGGCGCGGGCGTGACGCGGTGGCGGGTGAGCTCTGCGAGCGCCCGCTCGGGGACCTGCCACTCGTGGGCGGGCATCAGGAAGCGGTAGGCGCGGGCGCGCAGCTCGCGCTCGTCGTCGGTGAGGATCGACCAGGCGGCGGGCTCGCCGCGCACCTCGGCGGCGACGCGCCCGGCGAAAGGCATGGCGTATCCGCCGATCACGGAGGGCGCCGGCCGGCCGAAATCGCCGCGCGGCGCGCAGGCGGCGAGGCAGCCGAGGAGGACGAGGCTAGCGGCGGCGACGGCGCCGCGGGCCGTCCGGCGCGTGGTGCGGGGCGTTCCCTGCGGCGTGATGGGCGCCTTCCGGCTCAGGCGCGCGGCGTTCATACATCACCCCGGTGAAGAGCAGGATCTCCCCCCGCGAGGCGTCGTCGGGCAGGAGCGCGGGTGGTCGCGTGCGCGCGTAGTCGGCCAGCCGCACGATCCGTACGGCGTCTGCGCACGGCGTGTCCCGCCGGTCTGAGCGCGTCTCGCCCATGGTCGTTCCCCGAATCCGCCCGCCGACGCCGGTCGGCGGTGACGGCGATGATCAATGCGGATGGTTAACGCTTGGTTTCCACGGCGCGAGAGGGTTTGTTCTTACGTGGGATGACGGGGCTCGGCGCAACGGGGCATCTCCCCGCTCACCCCCGCGCCGCCTCCGCCATCGCCCTGAACACCAGCGCGTGCCGCCTGCCGATCGCCTCGGCGTCCTCGCCGTAGCCGCCGCCGATCACGGCGACGAGGGGAATCGCGCGCCGCCGCGCTTCGCCCACCACGAAGCGGTCGCGCCGCCACAGGCCCTCGT
Source organism: Salinarimonas sp. NSM (assembly GCF_052380005.1). Classification (NCBI taxonomy): domain Bacteria; kingdom Pseudomonadati; phylum Pseudomonadota; class Alphaproteobacteria; order Hyphomicrobiales; family Salinarimonadaceae; genus Salinarimonas; species Salinarimonas sp. NSM. The sequence goes on along the minus strand of NZ_JBQTCJ010000010.1, from coordinate 82,893 downwards.
CGGTGAGCGCCAGGCGACCGAGCCGGTCGTCCCCGTGGGGGTCGACGCCGGCGTTGAAGAAGACGAGGTCGGGCGCGACGCGGTCGAGCAGGTCGGGCACGTGCTCGGCGATGGTCTCGAGGTAGGCGTCGTCCCCCAACCCGTCGGGCAGGGGCACGTCGCGGTCGCTCGGGACCTTGCGCACGGGGTAGTTCTTCTCCGCGTGGACGGAGAGCGTCACGAGGTCGGGGACGTCGGCGAGGATGTCCGCCGTGCCGTCGCCCTGGTGGACGTCGAGGTCGACGACGAGCGCGCGGGCGATCGCGCCCTCTCGGAGGAGCGCGAGCGCGGCGACGGCGACGTCGTTGAAGACGCAGAAGCCCGCGCCGCCGTCACGCCGGGCGTGGTGGCTGCCGCCGGCGGTCGAGCCGGAGAGGCCGTGCTCCAGCGCGAGCCGCGCCGCGAGCAGCGTGCCGCCGACGGACGAGCGGGCGCGCCGCGCGACGCCCGCGTCGATCGGGAGGCCGATGCGCCGCTCGACGTCCTTGGCGACGCTCTGCGTCAGCACGGCCTCGACGTAGGCGGGATCGTGGGCGAGCGCGAGGACCTCGGGGTCGGCGGGGTCGGGCCGCACGAAGCCGTCGGGCACGAGGCCCTCCGCCTCCAGCGCCCGGCGCAGGGCGCCGTACTTGCCCATCGGGAAGCGATGGCGCTCCGGCAGCGGCGCCTCGTAGTGCTGGTGCGAGACGATGGGGGGAAGCCGCCTCACGCCGTCACCATCAGCCGCTCGAGCCCGTGGAAGTGATAGGCGTCGCGCACGCGCGGGCGCTCGGCGAGGGCGAGGCCCGGGCACCGCGCGAAGAGGATCGGCAGCGCCACCTGCATCTCGAGCCGCGCCAGCGGCGCGCCGATGCAGAAGTGGATGCCCGCCCCGAAGGCGGTGTGGAGCGGCTTCTCGCGGGCGGGGTCGAAGCGGTCCGGGTCGGGGTTGGCGAGCGGGTCGCGGCCGGTGGCGCCGAGCACGAGGCCGATCTTCTCGCCCTTCTTCAGAGCGATGCCGCTCTCTTCCGTGTCGGCGAGGACGAAGCGCGTGAACATGTGCAGCGGCGGGTCGAAGCGCAGGCATTCCTCCACCGTGCGCTCCGTCGCGGCGGCATCGGCGAAGAGCGCAGCGGGGTCGGCGCCCGTCTGGAGGATGGTGCGCACCGCGTTGCCGAGCGCGTGCACTGTCGCCTCGTGGCCGGCATTGAGGAGGAGGATCGCGGTGGAGACGAGCTCGTCCTCGCCGAGCCTGTCCCCCGCTTCCTCCGCCGCGATCAGCACCGACAGGAGGTCGTCGCCGGGCGTGCCGCGCCGCGCCGCGACCTGCGCGCGGACGAAGCCCGCGAAGGCTGCGGCGGCTTCGTCCGCGTCCTCCTCCACCGCGCGGGTGCGCCCGAAGGCGTACATCGCCACCATCCGGTGCGACCAGTCGAGCAGGCGCGGCGCCTCGTCCTCGGGCACGCCGAGCATGCGCGCGATGATCCGCACCGGGATCGGCGTCGCGAAGGCGTCGAGCACGTCGAACGGCTCCCCCGTCGGACAGGCGTCTATCAGCGCGTGCGCCAGGGCGGCGATCGCCGGCCGCAGGCTCTCCACGCGCCGCGAGACGAAGGCGCGGTTGACGAGCGTGCGCAGGCGCGTGTGCACCGGCGGCTCGCGCTCCAGCATCGAATGCGCGTCGATCGCGTCGAAGCGCGCGGTATGCGCGGCCGGCTCGGGCAGGCCGAGCTCGGCGCGGCTCGCCACGTGCAGGATCTCGCGCCCGAAGCGCCGGTCGCGCAGGAGCCGGTCGACGTCGCCTTGCGCGAGGAAGACCCAATGGCCGTACTCCTCCCAGAACACGACGGGCGCCTGCGCGTGCAGGCGCGCATAGGCCGCGTACGGGTCCTCGTAGAAGGCGGGGTCGCGGGGATCGAGGGAGAGGCGGCGGGCGGCGGCGTCGAGCTTCATGCGGACGATATCGACCGCTCCGGCGAGCCTGGCAAGAGGCCTGCGCGGCGGCCGGCGGTGCAGCTTGGGTAAGGCTTCTACAGATTGACCACGTGTTGGGCCGAAGTTAGGTTTTCGTTAACGAACACGGCGACGACAGGTCGCGGCGAGCCTCTCGAAGAGGTTGCCGATCTTCCCGAAGTCGTCGCCTGGATGCCGGGGGGCAAAGCCACGGCAGCCGCCGCGCGATTAGTGTCGCACGACTTGTCGGTGCGTCCGCGCACCGCTGCCAGCTGCAAATTCAGAGCTTCGTATCGCGCACGCGACGTCGTGCGCGGTCGGGGAGACCGTACGTGATGCGCCCCGACGTGTCACGCCCGGGTTCGCGCGCCGCCATGCGGCGGCCTACGCCACTCTCGATAGGGAGAAGCCGAGCCAGAGCCATCCGGAGAGGACACATGGTCGGAACTGCGCGTCTTCCAGCGTGATGCGGGAGGCGCCCGAGCGAGCCGACCGACGCTTCGAACACACCCATCCCCAAGCATCGCATCGGGTCCGGCGAGGACGTCCGCACAGAAGAGTGGACGTGCGCCGCATCGATGCTCCTCGATCGAACAGGAGACGCAATCATGTGGCCGCAAACGCAAGCACAGGGTCAGGGCCAGCTCCAGGCGGAGCTGCAGGCGCAGCTCCAGGGCCAGGGCCAGGGTCAGGACCAGGGCCAGGGCCAGCATCAGGGCCAGGGGCAGCACTCGTCGATGTACGCGGCGAGCCTCAACGGCAACGGCAACCTGAACGGTAACGGCAACGGGAACGCCAACGGCAACGCCAACGGCAACCACAACTCGAACTACTCGAAGGACATGGAGTTCGAGTACGAGAAGGACATCCAGCACACCGTCAACGACAACCTCAACACGAACACGAACACCAACACGAGCGACGTGTCGGTGACCGTGGACGTGGGCGTCGGGCTCGGGCTCGAGGACTTCCTGCCGAGCGACGACGACGTCATCGACATCGAGACGATCCAGGGGATCACCGACTCGATCGTCATGCCCGACGCCGTCAGCCAGGCGGTGACGAACGGCAACGCGTTCAACCTCGACCAGGTCAACAACCTGGCCGACCAGGACACGCTGAACAACCCGAACGTCAGCTTCGGCGCGGGCGGCGGCCTCGACGTCGACCTCAGCCTCCTCGAGCTCGGCGGGCGTGACGCGGATTCCGGCGTGTCGTTCAGCCAGACGGCGACGGCGACCGGCGGGCGGATCACGACGGACGATCCGAGCTCGAGCGTCGGCGACAGCGGCTCGGCGGCCTCCAACGCCGCGGCGGACGCGGTGGCCTCGAACGAGGCGTTCACCCAGACGATCACGATGGGCGCGAACGTCCAGTTCAACTCCGCGTCCTTCAGCGTGGCCGGCGACGACATCGACGACGTGATGATGTGATCGCGTCGCCGACCAGTCCGCGCGTCCCGCGCGCGGACCAACGGCGAGAACGGGGGCGCGCGCGGCGGTCGGCCGCGCGCGTCGCCCCCTCCGTAACGCGGCGCGCGCTCGTCCGTGCGCCCGGACGAGGACGATCGCCATGCAGACCGGCGTCACCGAGACAATCTGGCATTTCGCGGGCTACCTGCACCTGATCGACGAGGTCGCCAGGAGCTGGACGCTGTACCGAGACGCGCCCCCGCTCGCACCCGTGGACGAGCTGCCGCGAGACGATGCCGCCCTGCCCCGTGCGGGGGAGATCGACGAGATCTACAGCCGCCCCTCACCGTTCTGGGCCGCCCCCGGCCAGCCGATCTTCCCCGAGCCGATGCTCCTGCTGCGCGGCAGCCCGCACGCGGACGTCGACCGGCCGGAGATCGGCTCGTTCCACCTCCCGGAGCCGACGGACGCGGGCCTCGGGATGGGCGGCGGGAGCTCGGTGACGATCACGATCCGCTACACGTTCGGGTACCGCGCCCCCATCGAGCGTGAGGAGGCGTTCGGCGAGACCGTCGCCGAGATCCGCCAGGTGAACGTCCTGAACGATTCCGACGTGTTCGTCTGGGGCGAGGACCTCGCGAGCGGGCTCCTGCCCGTCGACCCGGTCGACGCCCTGCTCACCCTGCTCGACGCCGTTCGCGACGCGACGCCCGATGCGCTGGCCCCGCCCACGGGACAGGCCGAGATCGGGGACATCCTCGTCGCCCGCCATCAGGCGCTCGTGGACGGCGGGGAGGACCCGACGCTCGCCGAGTTCCAGGCGCAGCCCGGCCGATGGGTGAACGGCGAGCAGGTCGGAGCGGACTGGGAGCTCGCGCCCTTCGAAGGCGCGCCCCTCATGCCCGAGGGCCGCAATGGTCACGAGGCCTACGGCGCGCACGCGCATCTGGGCGGCAACGAGGCGACGAACGTCGCGATCATCCAGGACCTCAACGAGCTCTCGCTCCAGACGATCGTCTTCGGAGACTGGTACACGCTCGATGCGATCGTCCAGATCAACGCCATCATGGACGTCGACGCCCTCACGACCTTCGGCGCGCAGATGGCGAGCACCGCTGCGTCGCTCGCCTCGGGCGGCGACGTCGACTGGGGCGGCGGCAACAGGCTCACCAATATCGCGGAATTCCTCGAGGAGGACGTCGATCTCGGCGCGCTCGAGCTGCCCGGTCGCGGCGGCCTCCAGTGGACCATCGACGTCCTCGATGGCGATTTCTGGGACGTGAAGGCGATCTACCAGACGAACTGGATCGTCGACGACGACCTGTATTCGAAGACGACATACGAGTATTTCAGCCAGGTACGCCTCGGCGAGAACGTCAGCTTCAATCTGGTCGACTTCTTCCAGGCGGTCGGGGACTACGATCTGATCGTCATCGGCGGCAACTACTACGCCGCCAACTGGATCGTCCAGGCCAACGTGCTGCTCGACTCCGACGGCGTGCTCCTCGGCCACCTCGGAGGAGGCGGCGTCCAATCGGGCGCGACCGGGCAGAACCAGCTCACGAACGACGCGCTGATCGCCCATTACGGCGGCGGCGGCTTCCAGGCGCTCGACGGCGACCTCGCGGCCTTCGTCCAGAGGCTGATGACCGACGACACGATCGATCCCACCGACTGGTGGGACCTCAACGGGGTCGGGTCGGGCGCGATGCGGGTGCTGTACGTCACCGGCGACTACTACGACGTCAACCTGATCAGCCAGCTCAACGTGGTCTCGGACGCGGACGCGCTCGCGCAGGTCCTGCCGGCGGACGCCGTCTTCCAGGAGGACGGGGCCGAGCAATGGGTGGCGACGGGCGGCAACGCGCTCGTGAACCAGGCGATCATCGTCGATACCGGCTCCGTCGTCGCCACCCACGTCGGCGGCGACGTCTACGAGGAGGATTTCCTCGTGCAGGCCGAGATCGTGATCGACGACGCGGACTACGAGGACGACGCGCTGGCCTCCGAGGTGGTCGCCTTCACGGGCGGCGCCGACGTCGGCACGGACGACGACGACATCGCCGGAGCGGCCCCGCTCGCGGGCCAGGGCGACGTGATGGGCTCGATGATGACGTGACGCGGGCCTCGGCCCAGGGGGACGATCCATGGATCGCATCGACGACGCATTCGGTCACCGCGAAGCCGGCTGGAGCACGGGAGAGACCTCCGACGAGGATCTCGGCGACGCGCTCGCCGCCGCAGCGCCGGCGCGGACCCTTCGGCCACCGCCCGCTCCGGAGCCTGCGGGCGGCCCGTCCCTCGCGGGAGGCCTGCGGGCCCTCGAGGCGCGATACGCCGCGCAGGCCGGCGCCCGATACATCGGCCCGGGGACGCCTCCCGCCGCGGCCGCGTCGACGGTCTCCAGGATCGATCCTGCGCCGCCGCACGTCGCGAGGCCGAGGCCGCCCGAGCCGGTTCGGTCCGATCCCGAGCCGTCGGATCGCGTGCCGTCGGATCGCGTGCCGTCGGCTCCCCTCCCGCCGGCTCCCCTCCCGCCGGCTCCCCTGCCGTCCACTCCCTTGCCGCCCGCTCCTTTGCCGTCGGATCTCGCACCGCCGGCTGCGCGCGAGACGCGGGCCGAGCGGCCCCAGCCGGAGCCGCGCGTGGCCCCCGGCCTGCGCGAGGAGGTTTCGGGGCCGCCGCCGTCGGCGTCCGAGCGCCGCCCCGTGGCGGGGGGCGGCAAGCCTCCGGCACCGCCGTCCGGCGGGGGCGGCGGCCGCGGGCCGGGAGGCGGTCCCCCGCTCCAGAACCGCTCGCGGGACATGGATTTCCGGACGGTCCTCACCGCCGGTCTCGCGCACGCGCGGCGTAACCTCGTCGTCGTCGGCATCTTCTCGCTCGTCGTGAACCTGCTCGTGCTCGCGATTCCGCTCTACCTCTTCCAGATCTCCGATCGGGTCCTGACGAGCCGCAGCCTCGACACGCTGTTCATGCTGACGCTCATCGTGCTCGGCGCCGTCGCCGCCCACGTCGTCCTCGACATGATGCGTCGGGTGATCCTCGTGCGCATCGCCACCGAGACTGAGAGCAAGCTCGGCGCGCCGGTGCTCTCGGCGGCGGCGAAGGCGGCGCAGAACGGGTCCTCCCGCGAGTTCCAGGTGCTCGGCGACCTCCAGCAGCTGCGCAGCTTCATCACCGGCCCGGTCCTGCTGACGATGCTCGACAGCCCCACCGTGCCCCTCTACATGCTCGTCGTCTTCCTCATCCACCCGCAGCTCGGCTTCATCGTCCTCGCGACCGGCGGCGTGCTGTTCGTGCTGGCGGGCATCAACCAGCGCGTGACCGCGCTCTCCTTCGCCAAGGCCAACGCCTACGCGAGCCGCGCCAACCTCCAGGCGGACGCCATGGCGCGCAACGCCCAGGTGATCAACGCCATGGGCATGACGCCCGAGGGCGTCGCCATGTGGGGGCGCGAGACCGCCGAGAGCCTCACGGCCCAGGTGCTCGGGCAGGACCGGAACATCACGCTCGGCGCCGTCTCGAAGTTCGTGCGCCTCTCGACCCAAGTCGCCATCCTCGCCTTCGGCGCCTATCTCGCTCTCGAGGGCGAGGTGACCGGCGGCATGATCATCGCCGCCTCGATCGTGGCGAGCCGCGCGCTGCAGCCTCTGGAAGGCACGATCGAGGGCTGGAAGAGCTTCGTCGCCGCCCGCGCGGCCTACGCCCGCATCCGGGCGCTTCTGCAATCGTCCCCGCTCAACCTCGAGCGCCTGCGCCTTCCGCAGCCGAAAGGCAGGCTCGTGGTCGAGCGGATCCTGTACGTGCCGCCGCCGAACAAGAAGGTCATCCTCAACGGCGTATCCTTCGCGCTCGAGCCCGGCGAGAGCCTCGCCATCGTCGGGAATTCCGGCACCGGCAAGTCGACTCTCGCACGGATGCTCGTGGGCTCCATCGTGCCCACCGCCGGCAACGTGCGCCTCGACCACATGGAGCTGCGCAACTGGGATCCGCGCCAGTTCGGCGAGAGCGTCGGCTACCTGCCGCAGGACGTCCAGCTCTTTCCCGGGACGATCAAGCAGAACATCGCCCGCATGCGCGAGGGCGCGAGCGACGCGCAGGTGTTCGAGGCAGCCGAGCTCGCGGACGTGCACGAGATGATCTCCCACTTCGCGCAAGGTTACGAGACGCCGATCGCCATGGACGGCTCGCCGCTCTCCGGCGGCCAGAAGCAGCGCGTGGGCCTCGCGCGCGCCTTCTTCGGGGAGCCGCGCTTCGTCGTGCTCGACGAGCCGAACTCGAATCTCGACACCAACGGCGAGCGCGCGCTGGCCAAGGCGCTCGTGCGGGCGAAGCAGCGCGGGATCACGGTGGTCGCGATCACCCAGCGGCCGTCGCTGCTCAAGAGCGTCGACAAGATCATGATCCTGCACGAAGGCAACGTGAAGGCGCTGGGCCCGCGCGAGCAGATGCTGCCCATACTGTTCGGCAAGAAGGCGGATGGGTCGCGCGCCGTCGGCGGCGACGGCACGCCGCTCATCGAGGATTGAGGTCGGTCATGAGCACACGTGCGATGCAGGTGGTCCCGGGGCGGGACTGGTACGCGAACGTGCCGCGCAGCGCGCGAACGCCGACGCTCGCGGGGTTCGTGGTCCTGGTGGGCACGTTCCTCGCCTTCGGGGTGTGGGCCAACGCGGCGCCGATCGCCGGCGCGGTGGTGGCGACCGGCGTGTTCGTCACCACGGGCTCGAACAAGACGGTGCAGCACCTCGAGGGCGGCGTCATCGAGGAGATCGTGGTGCGGGAGGGCGACCACGTGATGCCGGGCGACACGCTCGTGATCCTCGACGAGACCGCGCCCCAGGCCGAGCTGCGGCGGCTCCAGCTGCGCTTCGCGCTCACGCTCGTGATGGAGGCACGGCTCGTCGCGGAGATCGAGGGCCACGACGACATCACCTTTCCGGATGCGCTCGTCAGGAAGGCTTCCGATCCGGACGTCGCCGAGATGATCGAGCGCCAGCGCCTCACGTTCTCCGCGCGGCGGCATCACTTCGCCAGCGAGGTCGCCACGCTCCAGCGCGGCATCGACGCGCTCCAGCAGACCCTCACCGGCGGCGAGGTGCAGATCCGTGCGGCGGAGGAGCAGATCGCCTTCCTCGAGGAGGAGCTCGCCGACAAGGAGACCCTGCTGCGCCAGGGCCTGGTGCGGCGCCCGGAAGTGCTCGCGATCCAGCGCGCGCGCGCGAACATGCACGGCGAGATCGGGCGTCTCATCGGCGAGATGGGAGACGCCCGCGAGCGCATCGCCCGTGGCGAGGAGCAGATCAACGGGCTGCGCAGCGCCGCCGTCAAGGCGGCGGTCGAGGAGCTCCAGCAGGTCCACGCGGAGATGAGCGACCTGCGTGAGCGCATCCGCTCGGCCGAGAACGTGCTCGACCGCATCCGCATCACGGCGCCCGTCGAGGGAATCGTCGTGAAGCTGCGCTACCACACCGCCGGCGGCGTCGTGGAGGCGGGCAAGAACATCATGGAGATCGTTCCCCTGGACGAGCCGCTGGTGATCGAGGCGATGGTGCGCCCGCGCGACGTCGACAACGTGCGCCGCGGGCAGCACGCGTCGGTGCGCCTCACCGCCCTCAACCAGCGCACCACCCCGATGGTCGACGGCGAGGTGATCTACCTCTCCGCGGACGCGCTGCCCGAGGAACGCCCGAGCGCGGCGTCGCAGGGCGACGTCTACGTCGTGCGTGTCGCTCTCGACGAGGATTCCGTCGCTCGCGTGCCGGGCTTCGTACCCACCGCCGGCATGCCCGCGGAGGTCTACATCGAGACGGCGGAACGGACCTTCTTCCAATACTTGATCCGGCCACTGCAGGACAGCATGGCGCGTGCGTTCCGGGAGTCGTGACGCGACGAGCGGATGCTCGAGGAGCGTGGGGGACTTGGTGGTTCAGGCCGAGATTCTCAGAACGTAATAAGTATTGAGCTCGCGAGAGTGCTTTGAGTAACGCACTACATGTGCTATATTCCGCCATATAGCGCGCCCGAGGAGAAAAACAGTAAACGGCGACAACCAATGGTGTGCGCGAGGGGGCGTCCTATCGGTCACGTGGGAGTATCGCATGCATCAGTGGAGCGACGCCACATTCTGCACCGAGGAAGAAGCCTACCGCTTCGTGGAGTCACGCGTCTGGCCCGACGGACCGATCTGCCCGCACTGCGGCCGCGGCGACCGCATCGGGCGCCTCGCGGGCAAGGCTCCCAAGCCGGGCGTCTACAAGTGCTACGCCTGCCGCAAGCCCTTCAACGTCAAGCTCGGCACGATGCTGGAGTCGATGCACGTGCCCCTTCATCTCTGGCTGCAGGCGCTGTTCCTGCTGCATGCGTGCGATCCACCGGTCTCGGTGAATCGTCTGCATCGCATCCTGGGCGTCTCCAGCCGGACGAGCTGGCTCATATCCCAGCGCTTCCGCGCGCGCCTGCGCACCGATCCTGCCGCGGACGGGCAGGAGGAGGCGGCGGAGCAGGAGGAAGGGACAGGCGAGAGCGAGCCGGGCAGCGCCGATATGGCACAGCGAAGCGATCAGGCGACACGGCACGGCGCCGCAGCGAGCTCGGGCGCGAGCGCGGGTTGGTTCCCGTGAGACGGCGGGGAGGGGTGGCATGAGTGAGAGGCCCGGCCGAAAATGGGCGGACATCCAGGTCGATCTGTTCCGCGATGCCGTGCGCCGGCATGCGGGTCCCGATGCGTTCGCGCGCTTCGAGGCGCTGTTCGCATACCTCGTACCGCCCGTCACGCGGGAGGCGATGCCACGGGGCGCCGCGCCGCGAGATGAGCCTCCAGGCGCGGCAGGAACGACCAGAGATCGCGATTGAGGGCGCCGAGCTCGCGGATCGCCGCGGCCATCTCGGCGCGGCGCGTCGCGTCCATGTCGCGCACACGCCCGAAGGAGAGCCGCCCGCCGCGCTCCTCGAGCTTCATCAGCTGGGTGTGGGTGATCGCACCCCGGTCATCGACGGTGTACATGCAGTGGTTGAAGTCGTTGCGCAGCTTGGTCTGCCGCGAGAACCGGCCGACGAGCGCCTCGAGCTCCCCGGCGATCTCGCGGTCCGCGACCTTCGCCTTTGAGAGACGCTGCACGAGATCGAGGCGCGCCCGCGTCGTGTTGAGGGTGGCGAAGACGATCGCCGCGGAGACCTCGTCCGTGTCGAGGAGCAGCATGAGGACGTAGATGAACAAGCTTTCGTTGTTCGACCAGGAGAACACAAGATGACCGATGAGCGCCAGCACCTCGGTGCGACGATCGGCGGACGCGGGGGCTGCCGCCGCCAGGGCGGCGAAGTCCGGCGGACGCGGCAGGCGCGAGGCCGGAGCGTCGCGCGGCGCATCGCGTGGACCGTCGCGCGGACCGTCGCTCACGGCCGCACCGGGACGCGGGGCGCGCGCGCGTTCCCCTGAGCGGAGGCGACCACGATGCCGATCGGTCTCCTCGAGTTGTGGAAGGCGCGAGCGGGACGGCGCGCCGCGGTGGCCGCGCTCGCCCCCTTCGTCGACCGCTCGCGGGCGCGGCTCTCGGCACGCCGGGTGGAAGCGGGCGTCGCCCCCGACGACGCGCTCCCGCCGCAGGGGCTCGCTGCGCTGGGTCGGCTGGGCGGGCTCGATCGGCTGGCTGCGCTCGGAGACGTCGAGGACACCTCGGACTCCATCTGGCTCGACCCCTACCTCGTGGGGTTTCTCGCGACGCTAATCACGCTGATCGCCAAGCGCAAGGCGGGGCCGCTGAAGGAAGAGGCGCTCGCCCTCGTGCAGGAGGGCGCCTTCTCGGAGCTCACCGGGCTCGACGGCACGCTTCTCGCCGTGGAGCTCGTGCTCGCCGGGCACGCGCCGTCGCGCGCCTTCTCGCAGGGCTGCGCCGACGCCGCCGGCTTCTACACGCTGCTCACGGGCGACGCCGTGCTCCCCGGCGACGAGGAGACGCCGGGCTGGGCGGCGGGCTTCTTCCATCAGCCCGCGCCCGAGCCGGCGGTCGCGTCCATGCCGCCACCGCTCGCGCCGTTCGCCGCGTGGGACGCATACGTCGAGCCGCGCCTGGGCGGGTGACGCCTCAGACGGTCTCCAGCAGCCGCGCCATCAACATCGCCCGCGGGCCCAGCGACGAGACGAGGCCGTACTCCTCGAGCGTGTGGGCACCGTCGCCGTCGATGCCGAGCCCGTCGAGGGTTGGCACGCCGAGGCCGGCGGTGAAGTTGCCGTCCGAGCCGCCACCCGTGCGCGTGGTCTCCTCGAGCGCGAAGCCGATCTCGGCGGCGAGCCCCACCGCCGCCTCGTAGAGGGCGGCGACCTGGGGCGTGCGCTCGAAGGTCGGGCGGTTCATGCCGCCGGTGACGGTGACCTTGAAGTCCGGCCGCTGCGGGGCGAGGCCGAGGATGGCGCGCGAGAACTCCTCGCCGTCCGCCGCGGTCTCGACGCGCAGGTCGATCGCGAAGCGGCAATGCTGCGGGATCGTGTTCATCGCGGTGCCGCCCTTGATCAGGCCCACCGTCGTCGTCACCCCGCGGTCGTAGTCCGTCATCGCCTCGATCGCGGCGATCTGGCGCGCCGCCTCGTGGATGGCGTTGCGGCCCTGCGCATGGCGCGAGCCGGAATGGGCGGGGCGGCCCTCGACGTGCACCTCGAAGCGCCCGACGCCCTTGCGGCAGGTGACGATCTTGCCCCCGTCCCGCGCCGGCTCCGTGACGAGCACGGCCGCCGCGTCGCGCCCGAGATGCTCGATCAGCGCGCGGGTCGTGGGCGAGCCGATCTCCTCGTCGGGCGTGAACAGGTAGACCATCGGGCGCTTCGCCGTGCCCTTGCGGGCGACTTCGAGGAAGGCCTGCAGCGCGAGGTAGGCGCCGCCCTTCATGTCGTAGACGCCCGGTCCGTAGATCCGGTCGCCCTCCACGCGCACCGGCAGGCCGTCCTCCAGCGTGCCGATCGGGTGGACGGTGTCGAGGTGGGAGAGGACGAGGGCGTGCTCGCGCTGCGTCGCCGGGCCGGCGCGCAGGATCACCGAGCCGCCGAGGCCCTCGCGGCCGGGCAGCCGCTCGATGCCGACGGGCTCGCCCTCGAGCCCGGCGACGAGCCGGTCCATCATGGCGTCGACGGCGGCCGCGTCGTCGGTCGGGCTCTCGTGGCGCGCCCAGGCGCAGACGTCCTCGACCATCCGCTGGATGCGGTCCTCGTCGGAGAAGGCGGCGGCGGCGGAGGTGGACGGCACGGGCATCTCGCGGGTTCGCTCTTCTGTCGTCGGTGTGGCGGCGCGCAGATAAGCACGTGCGGCGGCGCACGCGAAGGGGCGGCGGACCTATGCGCGGGTGCGGTCGCACGCACGGGCGGCGGCCGGCGCTGCGGGAGGTCGCTCCCCTTGCCAGTGCGTCCGCGCCCGTGCCTCAATCCGGCGATGCGGTGGCGAGCGGAGGGAATCGTGGGGAGGAAGGGTGTTGTTCGCCGCCGCGTCGACGTCCGCCGCATCGGTCTCCTCCGACTGGCGCTCCTTCTCGTCGCGCTCGCCGGCTGCGCGCCCTCGGTCGATCCGGGCCAGGCGCTCGTATGCCGTACGGCCCTCGTCGCCCTCCACCCGGACGGCACGCACATCGAGGTCCTGCGCGAGATCGGGGACGCGGACGCCCGCGGCGTCTCGATCGCCTACCGGGTCGCCGAGCCGGGCGCGCCGCCGCGACGGGCGCGTACCGCCTGCCGCTTCGCGGGCGAGCGGACCGTGCCGGGCGGGCGCGACCTCGTCTCGGTGACGGTCGACGGCGAAGCCCTCTCGCCGGTGCGGCTCTTCCTGCTGGAGCGCTACTGGACCGGCAAGGGCGCGGACGCCGCCGCCGCCGCGCCGCCGCGGCCCTCCGCGCTCGCCGGGGACGGGCTCTCGCTCGGCCATGGCGGCGTCCAGGCCCTGCAGGTGGGGCTGGCCGCGCTCACGACGGGCTCGCTCTACGGGCTCCTCGCGGTCGCCTACAGCCTGGTCTACGGCCTCGTCGGGCGCATCTTCCTGGCCTTCGGCGAGATCGCCATCGTCGGCGGCTACGCGGTGGCGATCGGTGTCGGCGTCGCGCTCGCGGCGTCCGGCCTCGCCGGGGAGGCGGCGGTGTACGCGGGGCTCGCGCTGGGGCTCGTCCTCGCGCCGCTGGCGACGGCGTCGCTGGCGCGGCTCCTCGCCGAGGGGGTGGTGGCGCCGCTCGCGCACAAGCCCGGCCACGCCATGCTCGTCGCGTCCTTCGGCCTGGTCATCGCGCTCTCGGAGGCCCTGCGCCTCGTCCAGGGCGGCTCGGAGATCTGGATCGCGCCCGGGCGCGTGCGCGGCCTCGTGCTCGCCACCAACCCGGACGGCGGCCTCGCCACGATCACGCTCACCCAGGGCGCGGCGATCGCGCTCGCGCTGGCCGGGGCGCTGGCGGCGATCGTCCTCGTGGCGAAGAGCCGCTTCGGCCGCGCCTGGCGGGCGGTGTCGGACGACGCCGACGCCGCCGCGCTGATGGGCGTCGACGCCCGCTCCACGCTCGTGGGCGCGGTGACGCTCGCCGGCGTCCTCGCGGCGCTGGCCGGCTGGTTCGTCGTCGCGCACTACGGCAACATCTCCTTCGCCGGCGGGCTGATGCTCGGGCTCAAGGCCCTCGTCGCCGCGATCCTCGGCGGCATCGGCTCGCTCCCCGGAGCGCTGCTCGGCGGGCTGCTGGTCGGGCTCGGCGAGAGCCTGTGGTCGGCCTTCCTGCCGGGCGCCTACCGCGACGTCGCGGTATTCGGCGCGCTGGCGCTCCTGCTCGCGCTGCGCCCCGGCGGGCTCCTGGGCGACGCGCATCCCGGCGTCCAGCGCGTCTGAAGCCGCGCGACGACGGGTAACCGCGACGACCCGTCCGGGGCGGCACGGCTTGCGGGGCGAAATGTTTTAAGCTTAAATCATTTCGCCGACAGCAGCGGAGGGCGCGCCATGAAGATCGCCGTCATCGGGGGAGGCCCCGCCGGCCTCTATTTCGCGATCCTGATGAAGAAGCAGGACCCCGCGCACGAGATCACCGTCTACGAGCGCAACCGCCCCGACGACACGTTCGGCTTCGGCGTTGTCTTCTCCGACGCGACCCTCGACGGGTTCGAGCGCTACGACGAGCCGAGCTACCGGCGCATCACCCAGGAGTTCGCCTACTGGGACGACATCGCCATCCACTTCAAGGGCGACGTCCACCGCATCGGCGGAAACGGCTTCTGCGGCTGCTCGCGGCGCACGCTGCTGCTCATCCTCCAGGAGCGGGCCCGCGAGCTCGGCGTGGCGCTGGAGTTCGAGGTCGAGATCGACGACGAGACGCGTTTCGCCGACGCGGACCTGATCGTCGCCTGCGACGGCATCAACTCGCGCATCCGCGAGCGCCACGCGGACCACTTCGCGCCGCAGGTGGACCTGCGCCCCAACACGTTCGCCTGGATGGGCTCGACGCGGCCGCTCGACGCCTTCACCTTCGTCTTCCGCGACACCGAGTGGGGGCCCTTCATCGCGCACGCCTACCAGTACGAGAAGGGCCGCTCGACCTGGGTGTTCGAGACCGATCCCGAGACCTTCGCGCGCGCCGGCCTCGCCTCGATGAGCGAGGCGGAGAGTGCCGCGCTGATGGAGCGCATCTTCTCCGACTGGCTCGACGGGCACGGGCTGATCACCAATCGCTCGCTGTGGCGCAACTTCCCCATGATCCGCAACACGCGCTGGGTGAAGGACAACATCGTGCTCCTCGGCGACGCGAAGTCGACGGCGCACTTCTCCATCGGCTCGGGCACCAAGCTCGCCATGGAGGACGCGATCGCGCTCTACGAGAGCTTCCGGCGCGAGCCCCACGACGTGCCGGCCGCGCTCGCCGCCTTCGAAACCGGGCGGCGCGAGGAGACCGAGAAGACCCAGCACGCCGCCGACGTCTCGCTCGTCTGGTTCGAGCACGTGGCGCGCTTCTGGGACTTCGATCCCGTGAAGTTCGCCTTCGGCCTGATGACGCGCGCCAAGGCCATCACCTACGACAACCTGCGGCTTCGGGCGCCGGAGTTCGTCGCCGAGGTCGATCGGCTGTTCGCGCGCGAGGTACGGGACGCGGGCTTCGACGTCGACGTCGATGCCCCCGTGGCGCCGATGTTCCAGCCGTTCCGTCTGCGCGAGATGGTCGTGGCGAACCGCGCCGTGATGTCGCCGATGTGCCTGTACTCGGCGCTCGACGGCATGCCGACCGACTTCCACCTCGTGCATTACGGCGCGCGCGCGATCGGCGGGCCGGGCCTGATGTTCACAGAGATGGTGGTGGTCTCGCCGGAGGCGCGGATCACCCCGGGCTGCGCGGGCATCTGGACCGACGCGCAGGAGGCCGCCTGGACGCGCATCGTCGACTTCGTCCACGCCAACTCGGCCACGAAGATCGCGCTCCAGCTCGGCCACGCCGGCCGCAAGGGCGCGACGAAGCTGATGTGGGAGGGCATGGACCGACCGCTCGCCGAGGGCGGCTGGGAGGTCTGCTCCGCCTCGCCGCTGCCCTACTTCCCCGACAGCGCCGTGCCCCGCGAGATCGACCGTGCCGGCATGGACGCGGTGAAGGCGGACTTCGTCGCCGCGGTGGAACGCGCCGAGCGGGCGGGCTTCGACATGATCGAGCTGCACTGCGCGCACGGCTACCTGCTCGCGAGCTTCCTCTCGCCGCTCACCAACCAGCGCACGGACGCGTACGGCGGCACGATCGAGAACCGCCTGCGCTTCCCGCTCGAGGTGTTCGAGGCGATGCGCGCGGCGTGGCCCTCCCACAAGCCGATGTCGGTGCGCATCTCCGCCACCGACTGGGCCGAGGGCGGGCTGACGCCGGACGATTCGGTCACGATCTCCAGGGCGTTCGCGCAGGCCGGCGTCGACCTGATCGACGTCTCGACCGGCCAGACGGTGCGGGAATCGCGCCCGATCTACGGGCGCATGTTCCAGACGCCGTTCTCCGATCGCATCCGCAACGAGGCCCGTGTGGCGACGATGTGCGTGGGCAACATCACGACGGCGGACCAGGTCAACACCATCCTCGCCGCCGGCCGCGCCGACCTCGTCGCGCTCGGCCGCCCGCACCTCGTCGACCCCGCCTTCACCATGAAGGCCGCGGCCTGGTACGGCGTGAAGCAGCACTGCCCGCCGCAATACCTCCCGGGCCAGGACCAGATCCTGCGCAACTCCGTGCGCGACAGGGCGGACCTCGAGGACCTCAAGATCCGCGGCAAGCCCAAGACCCGCGCGGAGCTCAAGGCGGAGGCGGCGGCGGGGGTGCGGCAGGCGGCGGAATAGGCTGCGAGGGATCGCACGCCCTCGCCTTCCGGATACGAATGAGCGAGCATCCCCTTCGGGCGTCTCGTGCGTTGTCGGGCGCCGCGCGCCGTGCGGGCCCTGGAGACGCCGTTCGTGACCACCCCTCAGATCCTCGTCCTTTCCATCCTCGCCGCCGCCATCGTGCTCTTCGTCTCCGGACGCTGGCGCCACGACATGGTGGCGGTGGCCGCCCTCGTCGCCTGCGTCGCCGCGGGGCTCGTGCCGGCGGACGCCGCCTTCGCCGGCTTCGGGCACCCCGCGGTGGTGACGGTGGCCTGCGTGCTGATCCTCTCGCGCTCGCTGCAGACCTCGGGCGCGGTCGAACTCCTGACGCAGCGCGCGCTGCCCGCCGACGTCGGCGGCGCCCGGGCGGTGGCGACGCTCACCGCGCTCGGCGCCTTCCTCTCCGCCTTCATGAACAATGTGGGCGCGCTCGCGCTCCTGATGCCGGTGGCGCTGCAGATCGCGGCGAAGCGCGACCTGCCGCCCTCGCGGGTGCTGATGCCGCTCTCCTTCGGCTCGATCCTCGGCGGCATGACGACGCTCATCGGCACGCCACCGAACCTCATCGTCGCGGGCTTCCGCGCGCAGGCGACGGGCGAGGGCTTCGGCATGTTCGACTTCACGCCGGTGGGCCTCGCCGTGGCGCTCGCGGGCGTCGCCTTCGTGGTCGTGCTCGCGCCGCGGCTCGTTCCCGCCCGCAAGCGCGCCGGCGCCGACAGCTTCCAGACCGAGGCCTACATGACCGAGGCCCGCATCCCGGAGGACGCAGAGGCCGTGGGCATGACCCTGCGCGAGATCGAGACGGCGCTCGAGGCGGACGCGCAGGTGATCGGCCTCGTGCGGCACGAGGTGCGCCTCGATGCGCCCAACCCCTGGCGGCGTGTGCACGCGGGCGACATCCTCGTCATCGAGGCCGAGCCGGCGGCGCTCGCGGGTGCCCTCTCGCGCCTCGGCCTCGTGCTCGAGGCGGACGCGCGCGCACGCGAGGCCAAGGAGAAAGAGAAAGAGAAGGACGCGCAGGCGGCGGGTTCCGGGGGCGGCGAGCCCTCCCGCCGCGCCGACGCCGCCGAGGGCGATATAGAAGTGCCGGCGCACGCGGGATCCGACGCCGACGGCGCGGACGCCCCCTCCCCCACCGCGCCCGCGGAGGACGAGGGCGTCGCGCTCGCCGAGCTCGTCGTGCTGCCCGGCTCGAGCCTCGCCGGCCGCTCCGCGCGCGACCTGAAGCTGCGCACGCGCCACGGGCTGAACCTGCTCGCCGTCTCGCGCCAGGGCCAGCGCTCGCGTGCGCGCCTGCGCACGATGATGCTGCGCGCCGGCGACGTGCTGCTGATGCAGGGCGCCCCCGAGCGGCTCGCCGAGTTCGCCGCCGCGGTGGGCGCGGCGCCGCTCGCCGAGCGCCCGCTGACGATCCCCAACCGCCGCGAGATCCTGCTCTCCATCGCCATCATGGCGGCGGCGATCGCGGCCGCCGCCTTCGGCATCGTTCCCGCCGCGATCGCCTTCGCCGCGGGCGTGCTCGCCGCCATGGCGACGCGGGTCGTCGCCCCGCGCACGGTCTACGCCGCCGTCGACTGGCCGGTGATCGTGTTGCTCGGCGCGCTCATCCCGGTCGCCGGCGCCATGGAGACCACCGGCGCCGCCGACCTCCTCGCCCGCGGATTGCTCGACGTGGTGGCGCAGGGCAACGCGGTGATCGCGCTCGTCCTCGTGCTCGTCGTGACGATGACGCTCTCCGACTTCATGAACAACGCCGCTACCGCCGCCGTCATGGCCCCGGTCGCCATCGGCGCCGCCCACGGCCTCGACGCGAGCCCCGACCCCTTCCTGATGGCGGTCGCGGTCGGCGCGAGCTGCGCCTTCCTCACGCCCATAGGCCACCAGAACAACACCCTGATCCTCGGCCCGGCGGGGCTGCGGTTCGGAGACTACTGGCGATTGGGCCTGCCGCTGGAGGCGCTGGTGGTGGCGGTGTCGGTGCCGGTGATCCTGGTGGTCTGGCCGTTGTGAGGGTCCCGACCGGGAGCGGCGGCAAAGATCGTCCGTCGGATCGCGGTCTCTCCCGTTCGCTTCGGATCGCCCACGGCGATGCCGGGGCGTGTCGCGGGGGCGGTCCGGGCCGGTTTCGCGGCGTTGACGGGGGCGCCGCGAACCCATATGTCTTCTCGCCGTGGAGCCGTGGCCGAGAGGCTGAAGGCGGCGGTTTGCTAAACCGTTATACGGGCTTAAACCCGTATCGAGGGTTCGAATCCCTCCGGCTCCGCCACGCACAGAGTTGTCCAGCCGCGAGACACGCGCGGCGAGCCCGCGGATGGAGCCGTCGCGGCAGTCGCGGGGCGGACACCGTGCGCCCCCCTCAGCCGCGGGCGCCCCCCTGCCCCGTCACCCGCCCGATCACCGCCTTGCGCATCGCACCGTCGATGCGCGCGTGCGCGCTCACGCGCTCGGCGCCCACGAGGAAGGCCAGGCGGTGGAGCGCCACGCGCAGGGCCTCGCGCTCGGTCCAGGGCACGGCCTCGAGCCGCTCCACCATCAGCCGACGCCCCTCCACGAGGCGCAGGTCGACGATGCCGGCGAAGCGGGCGCGGTGGATCAGCGGCATGGCGAAGTAGAAGCTGCGCTCGCGCCTGGGCTTGTAGGCCTCGAACAGGAAGCGGCGGCCGAACAGGCGCGCGAAGCGCGGGCGGTCAAAGAGCAGGTTGTCGAGCGGCGGGACGATCCGCATCGGCTCGTCCGGCGCCGGCGCGTCCCCCTCCGCGGCCGCGCGCAGGGCGTCGAGATCCTCGGCCAGCACGAGATGCGGGACCGGGTCGCCGTCGACGACGACCTCCACCGGCACGGCGCCGATCCGGTCGAGCGCAGCGTGGGTGAGCGTGCGAAGGCGCTCCTTGCGGGCGTCTCCGCGCCAGGGGCCGGCATGGTGCTGCACCCGCTCGACGAGCGCGTCGGGCGTCGCGAGACGCAGCACCTCGAGCGCGTAGCGGGCGAGGTCGGCGACCGCCGCCTCGTCGAGCGGCCCGGGCACGACCGGCTCGCAGGCGTCCGGGTGCAGGCGCTCGGTGAGGTCGAACAGCCGCTCGAAGGCGTGCGAGCGCCCGGCGATCTGCAGGCGCCCGGCGAGGTGGAGCCGCTCCAGCGCGATCGTCGTCGCCTTGAGCGTGTCGAAGCCACCGGGCACGCGCAGGCTGTCGAAGTCCCGCGCCTTCGCCGGCCCGTGCGCGCGGACGTGGTCGAGCACGCGCGCCTCGAGCGCCGCGACCTCGGCGTCGCTCATGCCGGCGATGCGGTAGCGCTGCGCGCGGTGAGCCATGCCCTCCATGAAGCGCCGCCGCCAGGCGCTGCGTACGAGGTGAACCGGGTAGTGTTGCTCGACGAAGCCGCCCGGCCCGTAGACCTGCGCGTCGAAGCCGCGGGTCGGCACGTCCGCGCGCGCGGACAGGACGAACTCGTGATTGCGCCCGCCGGCGATGCGGATCGTGTCGATCTGCACCATGCCCAGCCGCGACAGCGGCGTCGCGTCCGCCCAGTGCGGACCCGCGAGCCCCAGCCGCTCGCACAGGAACCGTCGCGCCGCCTCGGCCTCGATCCGCATGCCGCCTCCTCGTCCCCACGGGCCGCAACCCGGCCGCTGATTCGCATGGTGCCCGCAATGACTCGAGCCTAGCCCGGCAGCGCCGGCGCGGCAGCCCGGTTCCGCTCGTTTGCGGATGCCGGCGGGACTTGCCAAGCGCCGTCGACCGGCAGACCATGGATGCGCGAACAGAAGCGCCCGCGAGAAGGCGCGTCCCCACGAGGGGCGAAACGCGGGAGGTGATCCATGCCGGACACGGAGATCAGCGGCGGCGCGGCACGGTGCGTCGCCATCGTCGGCCCATTCCAGAGCGGCAAGACGACGCTCATGGAGAGCTTGCTCGAGCGCGCGGGCGCCGTCGCGCGCGCCGGCTCGGTGGCGGCGGGAACGAGCGTGGGGGACTCGAGCCGCGAGGCCCGCGCCCATGCCATGAGCACCGAGCTCAACGTGGCGAGCGCCGACTTCCTCGGCGACACGTTCCACTTCGTCGACTGCCCCGGCTCCGTCGAGCTCGCCCAGGACATGCGCGCCGTGCTGCCCGCCTGCGACGCGGCGATCGTCGTATGCGAGGCCGACGAGCGCAAGATCCCGGCGCTCGAGCCGATCCTGAGGGAGCTCGAGGAGGCGGACGTGCCGCGCTTCCTTTTCCTCAACAAGATCGACACCGCGGCCCAGCGGGTGCGCGACACGCTCGCGCTGCTCCAGCGCGCCTCGCGCACGCCGCTGCTGCTGCGCCAGATCCCGATCTGGAAGGACGGCATCGCGGTCGGGTTCGTCGACCTCGCGCTCGAGCGCGCCTTCATCTACCGCGAGCACGCGCCGAGCCGCGTCGTCGAGGGCTCGGACACGGCGCCGCCGGACGCGCGCGACGCGCGCTTCCAGATGCTGGAGCGGCTGGCCGACTACGACGACGCGCTGATGGAGGAGCTCCTCTCCGACATCGAGCCGCCGCGCGACCGGGTCTTCGACGACCTCGCCCGCGAGCTGCGTGAACGCCACGTCGTGCCCGTCCTGTTCGGCTCGGCCGAGCACGGCAACGGCGTGACGCGCCTGCTCAAGGCGCTGCGCCACGAGGCGCCGCGCCTGCCGCAGACCCGCGCGCGCCTCGGCGTCTCACCCGAGGGCCCGCCGCTCGCCCAGGTGATCGCCACCCGCCACACGAGCCGCGCAGGCAAGCTCTCGGTCGCCCGCGTGCTGCGCGGCCGCATCGCCGAGGGCGACGGCGTCGTCGGCTCGCGTGGCGCGTCGGGCCGCGTCGCCGGAGTCGCCGCCCTTTGCGGCGAGGCGAGCCGGCGCATCGGCGAGGCGGGCGAGGGCGCCCTCGTCGGGCTCGCCAAGCTCGACACGATCGTCACCGGCGAGAGCCTCCAGGTCGGCCGCGAGCGGCCGGACGCCGTCGCCACCGTGATCGCGCCGGACCCGGTTCACGCCCGGATCGTCCGTGCGCCCGACCGC
Source organism: Salinarimonas sp. NSM (assembly GCF_052380005.1). NCBI lineage: Bacteria > Pseudomonadati > Pseudomonadota > Alphaproteobacteria > Hyphomicrobiales > Salinarimonadaceae > Salinarimonas > Salinarimonas sp. NSM. Next base: position 61,150 of record NZ_JBQTCJ010000010.1, on the reverse strand, counting down.
AAGGACGAGGCGAAGCTCGCCGCCTGCCTCGGCAAGCTCTGCGACGAGGACCCCGCCCTCGTCGTGCGCCAGGACGCCGACGGCGGCGCGCTGCGGATCGCCGGCCAGGGCGAGATCCACCTGCGCCTCGCGGTGGAGCGGCTAGCCGGCCGATGGGGCCTCGCGGTGGAGACCGCCGCACCCGCGATCGCCTACCGCGAGACGATCCGCCGCCCGGCGAGCGCGCGGGCGCGCCACAGGAAGCAGACCGGCGGCCACGGCCAGTTCGCCGACGTCGCCGTCACGGTCGCGCCGCTGCCCCGCGGCGAGGGCTTCGCCTTCGCCGACACGATCACCGGCGGGGTGGTGCCCAAGCAGTGGATCCCCTCGGTGAAGGCGGGCGCGCAGGCCGCGCTCGCGAGCGGGCCGCAGGGCCACCCCGTCGTCGACGTGGCGGTGACGCTCACCGACGGGGGCTGGCACGCGGTCGATTCCTCCGACGCCGCCTTCCAGGCCGCCGGGCGGGCGGCGGTGACCCAGGCGCTCGCGGACACCGGCACGATCGTGCTCGAGCCGATCCTCGCGGTGGAGATCGTCGCGCCCTCGGACGCGATCTCCAAGGCGACGCAGCTCGTCTGCGCCCGGCGCGGGCAGATCCAGGCCTACGCGCCCCGCCCGGGCTGGGAAGGCTGGGACGTGCTCTCCGCGCTCGTGCCCGAGGCGGAGATGGACGGCTTCATCGTCGACCTGCGCTCTCTCACGGCGGGCGTCGGCACCTTCCGGGCGCGGTTCGATCACCTGGCCGAGGTCGTCGGCAGCTCGGCGGGCCTTGAGAGCGGTCGTGCGGGGTGACCGCGTCGGTGCACGGATGCGCTGAACGATTCGCGCATCGCCGCTCACCCGGCGCGATGGACAGCGGGCAAGGCGCCGCTAACGTCTCGATCCGCGCCGACCCGGCGTGTTCCTGACGCGAGCCATCCCGTGATCTCGACCTTCCTGCGTCCCGCGCGCGCCATCGGCGCCTGCGCCCTCCTCCTCGCCACCGTCTCCCTCGCCACCGTTACCCTCGCCCCGAGCGCGGCCTTCGCCCAGAACCGGGTCGTGGAGATCGTCAACAACACCGGGGTGACGATGATGGAGTTCTACGCCTCCAACGTGGATCGCTCGAACTGGGAGGAGGACATCCTCGGAGCCGACGTCCTCGAGAGCGGCTATTCTGTCGACATCGACATCGACGACGGCTCCGGGCAGTGCCTGTTCGACTTCCGGGCGGTCTTCGCGGACGGCGACGAGGTCGTCGACAGCAGGGTCAACGTCTGCGAGATCTCGACCTTCACCTATCAGTGAGCCGCGGCCGTACGCCCGTCCCTCACGCCGCCCGCTGCGCCAGCCGCGCGCGGGCGGCCTCCGCCGTGCCGGGGCGGCCGATCAGCCAGCCCTGCGCCTCCGCGCAGCCCTCCGCCCGCACCCGCTCGAGCTGCGCCTGCGTCTCGATGCCCTCCGCGGTAATGGCGATGCCGAGCCGGGCGCCGAGCCCGACGATGGCGCGCACGATCGCCGCCGTGTCCGGATCGTCCATGTCGCGGATGAAGGACCGGTCGATCTTGATACGGTCGAAGGCGAAGCGGCGCAGGTAGGACAGCGACGAATAGCCCGTGCCGAAATCGTCGAGGGCGATGCGCACGCCGAGCGCACGCAGCGCCCGAAGCTGGCGCATCACCGCCGCGTCGTCGCCGATCAGAACCGTCTCGGTGATCTCGAGCTCCAGCCGCGCGGCCGGCAGCCCGGAACGGGCTAGCGCGTCCTCGACCACGGCGACGAGATCGTCGCTCTCGAACTGGGCGGGCGAGACGTTGACGGCCACCCGCGTCGGCGCCGGCCAGGTCGCGGCGACCGCGCAGGCGCGGCGCAGCACGAACTCGCCGAGCTCGGCGATGAGCTTCGACTGCTCCGCGAGCGGCACGAAGCGGTCGGGTGGGATCGCCCCCCGGGTGGGATGAGTCCAGCGCGCCAGCGCCTCGAATCCCGCGATCGCGCCGGTCTCGAGGTCGAGCGCCGGCTGGAAGTGGAGATCGAGCTCCTCGCGGGCGATCGCCTCGCGCAGATCGATCTCCAGCTCCTGGCGCTCGCGCTCGCTCGCGTCCATCTCCGGCTCGAAGAAGCGCACCGTCGAGCGCCCCTCGCCCTTGGCGCGGTAGAGCGCGAGATCGGCGCTCTTGAAGAGCTGGTCCGCGTCCCTGCCGTCGTGCGGCGCCACGGCGACCCCGATGCTCAGCCCCACCGAGAGATCGCGGCCCGCGATGGAGACCGGCGTCGCGAAGGCCTGCGAGATGCGCTGCGCCAGCGAGCGGGCGGCCTCGGGCTGCTGCGCGCCGATCTGGAGCACGGCGAACTCGTCCCCGCCGAGCCGGGCGACGACGTCGCTCGCGCGAACCTGCCCCACGATCCGGCCCGCCACCGCCTTGAGCAGCGCGTCGCCGACCGGATGGCCGAGCGTGTCGTTGACGGCCTTGAAGCGGTCGATGTCGATGCACACGAGCGCGACGCTCTCGTCCGTCTTCGCGGCCGCCTCCAGCGCCTCGTCCAGGCGCTCGCGGAAATGAGCGCGATTGGGGAGGTCGGTGAGGACGTCGTGCCGGGCGATGCGCTCGGCGCGATGCTCCGCTTCCTTGCGGTCGGTGATGTCGGTGTGGGTGCCCACCATGCGCATCGCCCGGCCGGCGCCGTCGCGGGAGACGACCTTGCCCCGGTCGAGGATCCAGCGCCAGGTGCCGTCCTTGTGGCGCACGCGGTGCTCGCTCGCGTAGAGCGCGGTCGTGCCCTCGAGGTGCTCGGACAGGCGCGCCGCGACAGCGTCGCGGTCCTCCGGATGGATCAGCGCCTGCCAGCTCGAGACGTGAGGGGCCACCTCGTCGCGGCGATAGCCGAGCATCTGGGCCCAGCGCTCGCTGTGCCAGCCGTCGCCGGTGCGCACGTCCCAGTCCCAGATCCCCTCGTTCGTCGCCTCGAGCGCGTAGGCGAGCCGCTCCTCGCTCGCCCGCAGCCGGGACTCCGAGCGGCGCATCGCGTCCTCGACGAGCTTGCGGTCGGTGATGTCGATGTTGAGGCCGAGGACCCGCTCGGCTCCGCAGTCGGGATCGCGGCTGGGGCGTCCAACCGCCATGATCCAGCGCGTCCGGCCGCTCGGCAGGCGCACGCGGAACTCCGTCGCGTAGGAACGTCCCGTGGCGAGCGCGGCGGTGCGGGCCCGCAGGACGCGATCATGGTCGTCGGGGTGCATGAGCGCCTGGAAGGCGTCGCCCGTCAGCGTGTCGGGCGCATCGTCCGGCAATCCCAGCAGACGCTTGCTCTCGCGCGAGATCCGCGACGAGCCCGAGGCGACGTCGCGCTCGAACCAGCCGGCGCCGCCGGCCTCGAGCGCGAGCTCGAGCAGCTCCGTCGTGCGCGCGAGCCGCTCGCGGTCGCGCAGGATGTCGTCGATGTCGAGCGAGGCGGCGAGCCACTCGGCGACGGCGCCGTCCGACTCGCGCCGGATCGGGCTCAGCGTCAGGCGCTGCCAGCGATAGACGCCGTCGTGGCGGCGCAGGCGCCCCTCCGTCTCCACGAACGAGCCCGACGCGATCGCGTCCGCGCGCATCTGGGTCAGACGCGCATCGTCGTCGGGGTGGCGCAGGGCGACGCGCGCGGCGAGCGAGCCCAGCTCGCCGCCGTGATACTCCCGCAGTCGCGCGTTCTCGTAGACCGTGCGACCGTCCGCGTCGGTGATCCAGACCTTGTGCGGCAGCGCCTCGGCGAGCGCCCGGTAGCGTGCCTCGGCGGCAGCGATGCGCGCGTCGCGTCCCGCCTCCTCCTCCTTGCGCCGTGTGCGAAGGGCCTCGACCAGGATCGCGGCGCAGTCCTTCAGCGCGACGAGCGCGTCGGCGGAGAGGGTACGCGGGCGGGTGTCGATGACGCAGACGGTGCCGACGCGGACGGAGGGCTCGAGGACGAGAGGCACCGCTGCGTAGAAGCGCACGCCGGGCTCGCCTTCGACGAGCGGGTTGCCGCGAAAGCGCGGATCGGCGGTCGTGTCCTCGACGACGAGCGGCGCGTCGGAGAGGATCGTGTGTGCGCAGAAGGAGATCTCCCGTGGGGTCTCGCGCAGGTCGATTCCTTGATGCGCCTTGAACCATTGCCGGTGCTCGTCGACGATCGTGACGAGCGCTATCGGCGTCCCGACGAGCCGCGCCGCCGTGCGACAGGCCGCGTCGAAGATCACCTCCGCGTCGGTGTCGAGGATGCGCAGTGCCCTGACGGCCGCGAGCCTTTCGGCTTCGTTCGCCGGAAACGGAACCATGACCACCCCTGTTGGAGCGCTCCCAGCGTGGAGACGCCCATCCGAGGTCGATCCTGCCGGTCAAAAGGTTTTATGTTGGTTATTGACGGGAGAAAAACCGCGCCTCAGCTCGGGTTCCCGTGTTCCCTCGTCGAAGTGACCGCACTTTTCCAACCGAAGCTGGCATCGGGATGGGAATCGATACTAGGCAGGTACGGCTTGATATCGATCAGAGGTGTGCCATCCACGCAATCGAGCCCGCGGACGTGGAGATCCGCGCCGTCGATCCGCTCGAGCCGGACGCACGAGAGGGCGATCGGGTTCGGCCGCGCCGGCGAGCGCAGGGCGAAGACGCCACGCGGCGCGCCGTGGCTGCGCGGGCGCTGGACCACGAGATCGCGCGCGGCCCGGTCCATCCAGTAGAGCACGATCAGGTGCGAGAAGGTGTCGAGCTCGGCGAGCCCGGCAGCGAAGCCCGGATCGAGGGCGATCGTGCACGGCGCGTCCGAGGCCGCGGGGTTCTTCGGGCAGTCCTCCCGCCGCGTCCAGGGCGTGCGGATGCGCCCGATGAAGTAGACGCCCGCATCGGTGCGCTCCGGGAGCGCGACCGCCACCTCGCCGGGGCGCCGCGCGCCCCGCTCGTCGTTCGACTCGCGCTGCGCCCCCGCTTCCTCGTTCCTCGCGCTCACGGCCGATCTCCCTTGTGCCTCGCGCCCGGCTCGGGTGCGTCTCGCCCCCGTCTTGCGCCCGTCGCCGGGCCTTGCCACAAGGGACGACGCGGGACGCGGTGACAAGAGGATCGACGCATCCTCCCCGTCGCGCGGCACGAGGCCGGCGGGCGCCGGCGCGAGATGCGGAGGGGAACATGGCCGAGGCGAGGACCGGGGCGCAGGCTGGATCGACCAGCGCGCCGCAGATCGAGGCCTGCGCCAGCGCCGAGGACGCCGTGGCACGGCTCGGCGCGCTCTACGACGGCGCGGCGGACGCGCTGCGCGAGGCTGTGGCCCGCTTCGTCCACGGCGGCGCACCGCCGACGCCCGAGGAGCGTACCCGCTTCCGCTATCCGCTCCTGCGCGTGACGCATGCCGGCGACGGCGCGCCGCCACGCACGGAGCGTGCCTACGCCAAGCTGCAGGCGACCGGCCTCTACGAAACCACGCTCACGCATCCGGCCCAGTTCCGCACCTACCTGCTCGAGCAGCTGCGTCCGCTCGTCTCCGAGTACGGCGTGCGCCTCGAGGTCGGGCTCTCCGAGCAGGAGATCCCCTACCCCTACGTGCTCGAGCGCGGAGACGAGCTCTCCCACGGCGTCGTCACGGCGAGCGACCTCGCCCAGCACTTCCCGACGCCGGCGCTCGCCGAGGTGGGCGACGAGATCGCCGACGGCCTGTGGGACATCGACGACGCGCCCGCGCGCCCGCTGGCGCTCTTCGACGCCGTGCGGGTGGACTACTCCCTGCGCCGGCTCGTGCACTACACCGGCTCGGACTGGCGGGCCGTGCAGCCCTGGATCCTGCTGACGAACTACCATCGCTACGTCGATCAGTTCGTGCAGTGGGGCCTCGGCGAGCTCGCCCGCGACGGCAGCCCCTACACGCGCCTTTCGCTGCCGGGCGGAATCGTGGTCGAGCGTGCGGACGCCGCGTCCGAGGGAGCCGAGAGCCTGATGACGCGCTCGCCCTGGCACCGCTACCAGATGCCGGCCTACCATCTCGCGCGGGAGGACGGCCACGGTGTGACGCTGGTGAACATCGGCGTCGGTCCCTCGAACGCCAAGACCATCTGCGATCACCTCGCGGTGCTGCGCCCGCATTGCTGGCTGATGGTCGGCCATTGCGGCGGGCTGCGCCAGTCGCAGACGATCGGCGACTACGTGCTCGCCCACGCCTACCTGCGCCAGGACCACATCCTCGACGCGCTGGTGCCGCCGGAGGTGCCGATCCCGGCGCTCGCCGAGGTGCAGATCGCGCTCCAGGAGGCCGCCGCGCGGGTGACCGGCGAGGCCGGCGAGATGCTCAAGCGCCGGCTGCGCACCGGCACCGTCGTCACCAACGACGACCGGAACTGGGAGCTGCGCTGGACGCAGGAGCGACGCCGCTTCAACCTCTCGCGCGCCATCGCCATCGACATGGAGAGCGGCACCATCGCCGCGCAGGGCTACCGCCTGCGCGTGCCCTACGGCACGCTCTTGTGCGTCTCCGACAAGCCGCTGCACGGCGAGATCAAGCTGCCGGGCGCGGCGTCCGCCTTCTACCAGCGGGCCGTGGGCGAGCACCTGATGATCGGTCTCGCCGCCCTCGACATCCTGCGCGGGCAGAAGACCGCGCTGCATTCGCGCAAGCTTCGGTCCTTCGACGAGCCGCCCTTCCGCTGACGCCTCAGGCGAGCCGCACGCGGCCCGAGAAAGCCTCCGCGAGCGCGCCTTCCGGCGTGCGATCGGTGACGAGGGCGAGGAAGGCCTGCGCGGGCGCGATGCGCATCAGGGCCTCGCGGGCGAACTTGGTCGCGTCGGCGAGGACGAGCGCCTCGCGGGCGCGTTCCACGGCGAGGCGCTTCAACGCCACCTTGTCGGGGTCGAAGTCGAGCGGCGCGCCGTCGGAGTCGAACCCCGAGCAGCCGACGAGCGCCACGTCGAGGCGCAGCCGTGCGAGCGCCTCGAGCGCCTCCGCGCCGACGAGCGATCCGTCCGGCCCCCGCAGCTGGCCGCCGAGCACGCGCACGTCCGGCCCGTCGCGCGCGCCGCCGAGGATCGCCGCCACAGCGAGGCTGCTCGTGAACACCCGGCAATCGGCGCGCGTCGCGAGCGCCCGCGCCGCCGCCTCCGCGGTGGTCCCGACGTCGATGAACACAGCCGCTGCGCGCGGCACCTCGGCCGCGGCACGCGCGCCGATGCGCTCCTTGGCGGCGACGTGGATCGCCTGCTTCTCGGCATAGGCCGGACGGCGGCGCGCCTCCGACAGCCCGGCGCCGCCGTGGAAGCGCTGGAGCACGCCGCGCTCGTCGAGCCGGATGATGTCGCGGCGGATGGTCTGGGCGGAGACGTCGAACTGGCGGGCGAGGTCCTCGATGGTGACGAAGCCGCGCGCCTCGACGAGCGCGAGGATCTCGCGCTGACGCGTCGTGGCGCCGTCCTCGACAGGCTCGATGGTGTCCATGCGCGCGCTCCCCGTGTCTGGAAGATTATTTACATCGCGTGCCGCTGATGTCAAAAGGCGATCCCGGCCGGAGGCGGGCATCCGGGAGGCGAGAGGGAGAATCGGATGGGGACGACGCCGCGAGACGCTCGGGAAACGACGCTTCGCCTGTGCTCGCGCACCCGGCGGCTGACACGCCCGGGCGAAGCCTTCGATCCGTGGGCGCTGCGCTGGGAAGCCTGCGCGGACCCGCGCCCCGACGCCGCCGATCTCACGCCCGCCGACGCCTGCGCGGCACTGCACCGGGCCTCCCCCGTGCGTGCCCTGCCGGTGGGCGTCATCGGCCCCAAGGTCGCGACCGACCGCCAGGTCGAGACCGCCGCCGCGCTGGGCGCGCACCTCGCGCGGATGGGCCTCCAGCTCCTGTGCGGCGGCAAGAATGGCGTCATGGAAGCCGTCTGCCGCGGCAACCTCGAGGCCGGCGGACGACCGATCGGCCTCGTGCCCGACGAGGAGTGGGATGCCGCCAACCCCTTCGTCGCCGTGCCGATCGCCACCGGCATCGGCCCCGCGCGCAACGTCCTGATCGCCCGCGCCTCGTTCGCGCTGGTGGCGGTGGGCGGCGGCTACGGCACACTGAGCGAGATTTCCTTCGGCCTGCACTTCGACCGCCTCGTCCTCGCGCTCGAGGACGCGCCCGCGGTGGACGGCGCGATCCGCTGCGCGGATCTCGAAGAGGTCTGCAACCGCCTCGCGCGGCGATTCCTCTCGCTCGACGGCGTGTGAGGGAAGCGGGAACCGAGGTGGAACCCTGATTGAAGGCCGCCGACGCTCTCCCCTCCCCCTCGTGGGGAGGGGCCGGGGGTGGGGGGCGTGCAAAACGATAAGGACGCCGATGCGGAGCGCGCTCAGGGCGGCGGCAGGCTGCATTCCTGTCGAACACATCCTGGACGCCCCACACCCCCGGCCCCTCTCCACGAGGGAGAGGGGAGGACGTCGGCGCCCTGCATCGGCCTCTCGCGAGCCCCTCACTCGAGATCGCCCTCGACAGCGTCATAAAACTTACACCCAACACCCGTATCTGACCGGTAGTTTACGGACACGTCGGGGGTTCGGGCATGATGGAGCTGCGGGAGGTGACGCGGCGCTTCGGCGAGACGGCCGTACTCCACGACGTCTCCCTCGCCGTGCCCGAGGGCAGCTTCACCTCGCTGCTCGGCCCGTCCGGCTGCGGCAAGTCGACGACGCTCAGGATCATGGCCGGCCTCGACCGGCCGACCTCCGGCCGCGTGCTGATGGACGGGCGCGACGTCGCCGAGCTGACGCCCGCCGAGCGCAACGTGGCCATGGTCTTCCAGTCCTATGCGCTCTATCCGCACCTGACGGTCGCCCAGAACATCGCGCTGCCGCTCGCCATGCGGCACATGTCGCGGGCGGAGCGCCTGCCCGTCCTCCACCGCCTCCTCCCTTCGGCGCGGGCGAAGCGCGCGGCGCACGCGGCGCGCGTCTCCGCCATCGCCGAGATGCTCGGCATCGAGGGGCTGCTCGAGCGTAAGCCCGGCCAGCTGTCGGGCGGGCAGAAGCAGCGCGTCGCGGTCGGCCGCGCGCTGGTGCGCGATCCCACGCTCTTCCTGCTGGACGAGCCGCTGTCGAACCTCGATGCCGCGCTGCGGGTGCAGATGCGGGCGGAGCTCGCCGCGCTCCACAAGCGCACCGGCAAGAGCTTCGTCTACGTCACGCACGATCAGGTCGAGGCGATGAGCATGTCGGACCGCGTCGCGGTGGTGCTCGAGGGCCGCATCGCCCAGCTCGGCGCCCCGCGCGACCTCTACGAGCGCCCCGCGAGCCGCCCGGTCGCCGCCTTCATCGGCGCGCAGCCGATCAACCTCGTCGAGGTGTCGCTCGCCGCCGGCGCGGTCTCCGGCCCCTTCGCCGGCTGGCGCCCCCGCGGCGCGGCGCCGCCGGCGCGCGCGGTGATCGGCATCCGCCCGGAGCACCTCGTCCCGACCGAGCATGGCGCCGTTCGCGCGCGGCTCGAGGCGGTGGAGTATCTCGGTGCCGAGACGCTGCTCCACCTGCGCGCAGCCGACGGCACGTCGGTGCGGGCGCTCGCCCCGGCGGACTGGGCGCCCCCCGCCGCGGGTGCGGAGATCGCGCTCGGCTTCGAGGCGCGCCACGTCCACGTCTTCGACGCCGAGAGCGGCGCGCGCCTGCCGCTCGGCCTCGAGAGGGCGGCGGCATGAGGCTCCTCACGCGCTCCCGCCGCGAGGCGCTCACGAATTTCTGGCTCGCCGGCCCGGCGACGCTGATGATGATCGTGCTGATCTTCGTGCCCGTGCTGATCGTGGCGGTGCTATCCTTCACCGACTACCAGTTCGGCGCCCGCTCCTTCCGCTGGATCGGCCTCGGCAACTACGTCACGCTGTTCACGGACCCGATCGGCCGGCGGGCGGTCACCAACACGCTGATCTACGTCGCCGTGGTGATCCCCTTCTCCATGGGGCTCGCCCTTCTCGTCGCGATCGCGCTCCACGAGATGGCGACGTGGTCGCGCACGCTCTCGAGCATCCTGCGCGCGGCCTACTTCCTGCCCGTCGCCGCGACGCTGGTGGCCATGGCGCTCGCCTGGCAGATGCTGCTGCATCCCTCGATCGGGCTCTTCAACGCCGCGCTGAGCAGCCTCGGCTTCCCGCGCCAGGACCTGCTCTCGGATCGCTCGCTCGTGCTCTACACGCTCGCCGCGATCGGGATCTGGCAGACGATCGGCTACAACATGGTGCTGTTCCTCGCCGGCCTCGCGGCGATCCCGCAGCACCTCTACGACGCCGCCGCGGTGGACGGCGCCGAGCGGCCGTGGGAGCGGTTCTGGACCGTGACCTGGCCGATGCTCGGGCCCACGACCCTTTTCGTCGCGGTGATCACGGCGACGCAATCCTTCCGCGTCTTCGAGACGGTGGCGACGCTCACCGACGGCGGCCCCGCCTTCGCCTCCGACACGCTCGTCTACGCGCTCTACCGGGAGGGCTTCGTCTACTTCAAGGCGGGGTACGCCAGCGCCATCACGATGGTGTTCTTCGCCTTCGTGCTGACGCTCACGCTCGCCCAGTTCCGCATCCTCGAGCGGCGGGTACACTATCGATGAGCGCCCGCCTCCTCCCCCGCCGGCTCCTGCGCCGCACCGTCTCGACGACGCTCGTGCTGATCGGCGCGGCGATCGTGCTCCTGCCCTTCGCGTGGATGCTGTCGGTGTCGCTGAAGCCCGCCGACGAGATCTTCTCCCGCGAGATCGCCTTCCTCCCCAGCCGCTTCGAGTGGGAGAACTACGTCGAGGCCTTCACCGCCGTCGACCTGACCCGCTACCTGATGAACGGCGTCATCGTCTGCGCGGGCATCCTCGTCTTCCAGATCCTGTTCGCGGTGCCCTGCGCCTACGCGCTCGCGCAGCGCCGCTTCCGAGCACGCACGCTCGTGTTCGGCATGGTGCTGGCCGGGCTGCTCGTGCCCTACCACGTCACCGCGATCCCGATCTTCCTGGGGCTCGCGCAGCTGCGGCTGCTCGACACCTACACGGCGCTGATCGCACCCTTCGTCGCCTCGGTGTTCGGCATGTTCCTGTTTCGCCAGTTCTTCGCGCAGATCCCCTCAGATCTGTTCGAGGCGGCACGGGTGGACGGGCTCTCCGAGACGGCGATCGTCTGGCGCATCGCCTTCCCCATGGCCTGGCCGGCGGCGACCGCCTTCGCGGTGTTCTCGGTGACGGCCCACTGGAACGACCTGTTCTGGCCGCTCATCGCCACCTCCGACCGCGCGCTCGCCACCCCGCCGCGCGGCATCGTCTACTTCAACGACCAGGAATCCGGGTCCGACGTCGGCCCCCTGATGGCCGCGGCCGCCGTGGTCACGGCGCCCCTCGTGATCGGGTTCCTCGTCGCGCAACGCGCCTTCACCCAGGGCATCGCCGGAAGCGGGCTCAAGGGCTGAGAAACCGAAGAAGAACGCGCCCAAGCGTCGAGTCTCACACAGACACGGACCAGGAGACGACAGCGATGAGGACCTTCCTGACGGCGACCGCGCTCGCCCTGATGACCGCCGGCGCGGCGCAGGCGCAGACCACCGAGCTGCGCGTGCACTATTCCATCCCGACCATCTGGACGGATTCGAAGCAGGCCCTCGAGGCCGCCTTCGAGGCCGCGCATCCGCAGATCGACATCGTCTACGACGGACCCGCCGAGAGCTACGAGGACGGCGTGCAGCGCTTGCTGCGCGAGTCGGTCGCCGGTAACCTCCCCGACGTCGCCTTCGTCGGCCTGAACCTGTGGCGCGTGCTGGAGGCCCGCGACCTGCCGGTTCCGCTCGACGGCTTCCTCGGCGACGACGCGGCGTGGGCCGAGGCCGGCTACACGCCGGCGCTGCGCTCGCTCGGGCAATACGAGGGCGTGCAGCACGCCCTCGCCACCTCCGGCTCGACGCTCGTCATGTACGTCAACCCCGAGCTCGTCGCGCAGGCGGGCGGGTCGATGGAGGACTTCCCCACGACGTTCGACGGCGTCATCGAGCTCGCGGCGAAGATCGACGCGCTGGGCGACGACATCGACGGCATCTGGATCCAGCCGCACGACTGGCGCTTCCAGTCCCTGCTGGGCTCGCACGGCGGGCGTCCGCTCACCGCCGACGAGAGCGACGTCGCCTTCGACGACGAGGCCGGCTACGCGGCGGCCGAGCTGTTCGCGCGGTTCGCGTCGGAAGGCGGCATGCCGAGCTACGGCACCGACCAGGCGCGCCAGGCCTTCCCGGCCGGAACGCTCGGGATCATGCTGGAGTCCTCCTCGCTCCTCGCCCGCTTCGAGCAGGCGTCCGGCGAGAACTTCGACATCGTCGTGAAGCCGCTGCCCGTCGTCGCGCAGAACTCGGAGGCGGTCTACTTCCCCACCGGCGGCTCGGCGGTGGTGATGCTCACCGAGGAGGAGGCCAGCCAGCAGGCCGCCTGGGAGTTCATCGCCTTCGTCACCGGTCCCGAGGGCCAGAAGATCATCGTCGAGAACACCGGCTACGCGCCCGCCAACGGCATCGTGCTCGAGGACGAGGCCTATCTCGGCGCCTGGTACGCGGCGAACCCGAACGCCAAGATCGCCCACGAGCAGGTCGTGACCTACGGCGGCCCCTGGTACGCCTTCCCGGGTCCCGAGGGTGTCGCCGTCACCGACCTGATCGCGGCCTCGCTCGTCGAGGTCACCCAGGGCGCAGAGCCGCGCCCGACGGTAGATGCGCTGGCGGACACGCTGCGCGAGCGGCTCGGCATGAACTGACGCCGGCCGGGCGTCCTCCGGTGCCGGCGCCCGCGGACGGGTGCCGGTGCCTTATCCCGGATCGTCGAGACGCACCACGTCGCCCGGCTTGCGCGCGAGCCGCGCGAGCGCGTCGGCGATGCGCATGCCTGCGATCACCCGATCCGGCGCGATCTCCGCGAGGGGGACGAGCACGAAGGGGCGGGCGAAGAGCTCGGGATGGGGCAGCGTCAGCTCGGCGCCGCGCATGGCGAGATCGCCGTAGTGCAGGACGTCGATGTCGATGACCCGCGGCCCCCAGCGCACCTCGGGCGTGCGCCCGAGCTGGACCTCGAGCGCCTTGCACAGCCGCAGCAGGGCCCGCGGCGGCAGGCTCGTCCAGCCGATCGCGCAGGCATTGAGGAAGTCCTGCTGGTCCTCGCGGCCCCAGGGCGCCGTCCGGTAGACGTGCGAGACCGCCTCGATCGCGAGCCCCGGCGCGGCGCCGAGCCGGGCGAGCGTGGCGCGCAGCGTGGCACGGCTGTCGCCGACGTTGGAGCCGAGCGCGAGCGCGATCGGCGTGCGGCGCACCCGCAGGATCTCGACGCCGGCGTGGTCGATCGACGCCGCGATCGGGGCAGCGGGCTTGCGCACCCGCACGCGCACGTCGAACACGCTCGGGAAGGCGTCGAGCACGCGCCCGGCGATGCGCTCGGCGAGCGTCTCCACGAGCTTGAACGGCCCCGACGCCGAGACCTCGCTCGCGAGCGCGCAGAGCGCGCCGTAGTCGACCGTCGCCTCCGGGTCGTCGCTCCGTGCCGCCTCCTCGACGTCGGTGCCGCAGTCGATGTCGACGTAGAAGCGCTGGCCGAGCCGCGTCTCCTCTGGGAAGACGCCGTGATGCGCGAACAGGCACAGGTTCGAGACGAAGACGCGGTCGGTCATGCCAGCGCTCCCGTGGCGCGCAGCATCGCCAGCGCATCGAAGTGCGGGGCGACGTCGTGCACGCGGATCACCGCCGCGCCGGCGAGGACGCCGGCGATGTTGGTGGCGAGCGTCGCCGGCAGCCGCTCGTCGACGGCACGGCCCAGCAGGCGGCCGAACATCGACTTGCGCGACACGCCGAGCAGGATCGGCCGGCCGAGCGCGGACGACAGCCGCGGCAGCGCGCGCAGGCAGGCGAGGTTCTGCTCCACGGTCTTGCCGAAGCCGATGCCGGGGTCGACGAGGATGCGCGCGCGCGGCACGCCGGCCCGCGCGGCGCGCGCGAGCGCGGCCCCGAGCACGGCCTCGACGTCGGCGACGATGTCGAGATCGGGGTCGACGCTCTCGCGGTTGTGCATGATCACGAGCGCGGCACCCGTCTCCGCGACGGCGTCCGCCATGGCGGGGTCGCGGGCGAGCGCCCAGACGTCGTTGACGATCACCGCGCCCCGCCGCACCGCCTCGCGGGCGACGTCCGCCTTGTAGGTGTCGATCGAGAGCGGCACGGCGAGAACGCGCCCGAGCGCCTCGAGCACCGGAGCGACGCGGGCGAGCTCCTCCGCCGCGTCCACCGCCGTCGCGCCGGGCCGCGTCGATTCCCCCCCGACGTCGATCACGTCCGCCCCCTCCGCCGCCATCGCCCGGGCGCGGGCGATCGCCTCGTCCCGCGCCGCGTGCAGGCCGCCGTCGGAAAAGCTGTCGGGCGTGACGTTGAGGATGCCCATCACGAGCCGCCGCGCAGCGAGGGCGGCGAGGAAGGCGTCGCGGCGGGCGATGCCGGCGGGATCGAGCATGGGCGGCTCCAAGGTGCTCCGGGGGGTGGGTGGCAATCTCCGCGCCTGATTGCGCCGAGCCAGCCCTCCTGCGCAAGGGGGTGCGCGCGCCGTCTCATGGCCGCGCCTCCTCCCGGAGCAGCGTGGACAGCAGCACGAGCCCGCCGACGAGGTACACGGTGCCGCCGACCGCGAGCATCATCACCCCGCCGATCTGCTGGTCGAGGAGGCCGAGGCAGGCCTCGTAGAGCGGGCGCGGGGCGAGCGCCAGCAGCACGCCGAGCAACCCCATGTGCATCGAGGTGAGGAGGAGCGCCCCCACGCCTCCCGCCGCCCGCTCCCGCCGCACCCGCGCCGCGCCGCCCAGCGCCGAGATCCAGACGAGGAGGCCCACCACGAGGAAGGAGGCCTGCTCGGCCAAGAGCATCTCTGGCCGCATCCGCGCCGCATCGTGGGCGGCGGGCGCGTGCCAGCCCCAGATCACGACGAGCTCGAGGAACGCCGCCGGCAGCGGCGCGAACAGGACGGGCGCGCGCGCCGCCGGGTCCCAGCGGCTTCCCGCCAGCCCCGCGGCGATCAACGGGGCCGCGAGCGCGACCACCGCGAGGTGCATCGTCATGTGCGCCCAGAAGCGCGTCATGGCGAGCGCCGGCAGCGGGCCGATCCAGGCGGCGGCGAGGAGGGCGACCCCCGCGCCGAGGAGGAGGAGACGCCGCGCGCTCATCGGGCCGTGCTGTGGCGGGGCCATGGGGTCTCCCGGGCCGGCGCCCACGGGGGACGAGCCGGCGAGGTTCGGGGTTCCACCGTCAAGCCGCGGAAGGGGGGAAGCGTTCCGTGCAGGCGCGACCGGGGCTCAAGGCGTCGTGCCGTCCTGCGTGCGCGCCGCGGTCGGTGCGCTTGCGAGCGAGGGCCTGCCGCTCGGGAGCGCGAGGAAGGCCGCATAGCCGACCGCCGAGACCAGCACGAGCGCCCCCAGCGCGAGCTGGTAGGCCGCAGCGGTCCCGTGGGGTCCCGACAGCGCCGTCACCATCAGGCCGAAGGTCCATTGCCAGAGGAAGACGCCGACGAAGAGCAGCAGGTTGAAGAAGGCGAGCGCCCTGCCCGCCTCGCCGGGGCCGAAGCGCTGGCCGACCAGCGGATGCGTGACGGAGAGCGGCCACGCGGCCACGCAGAACGCGGCGAAGTGATACCATTGCGCCGCGGGACCGAGCAGCGCGATCCACGCCAGCACGCCGATGCCGAGCGGCGTGAAGCGCCGCAGCAGGGCCTCGGCGTCGTCGGGAGAGCGGATGATCCTGGGGCTCAGGTACCCCATCACGAGGAAGACCACGAGCATGATGCCGTTGATCGCCAGGAGCCCGAGGGACGCGCCCCGGACGCTCTCGCCGCCGACGTCGGTCAGCCACGGCCCGATCCACAGCGTCTGGACCGCCACCAGGATGGCGTAGTTGAAGAGGCCCACCGCACCGATCTTCCAGGTGTAGGCGGCGCGCACGATCGAGCCGTAGCTCGCCAGGACACCGCCCGAGCCGGGCAAGCCCGATCGCTCGTGCCGCGGCACGCGAAGGGCGATGACGACGGCGACGACGGCGAAGAGGACGCCGAGCGCCGCGAAGAGCGGACGCCAGCCGAACGCGGTGGCGATGCTCTCCGCGGGCAGCGTGCCCATCACCAGGCCCATGGCGCCCGCCATGAGCATCCACGAATTGATCCGCTGCTGCATCGGCACGGGCGTCCAGAGCCGAGCCGCGGTGAGCGGTGCGATGAGGCAGGCGCTCACCCCGATGCCGCTCAGGAGCCTCGCCCACAAAAGCCCCGGATAGGAGAGGGCCGCTGCGAAGGCGAGGCAGGAGATAGCCGCGATCGAGAGCGACCCGACCATAACCGCACGCACGCCCCAGCGGTCGAGGAACATGCCCATGGGCAGCTGCAGGAGCGCGAAGGAGGCGAAGTACGACCCCGCCAGCAGCCCGAGCTCCGCCGGCGAGACGCCGAAGTCCCGCCCGAAGAACGGCGCGAGCGCGGCGGTAATGCCGCGCAGCAGGGACGACAGCAGGTATCCGGCCGCGAAGACGGCCATCAGGAACACGATCGAGCGGCCGTCGGGCGCGAGGGGAGATCTCAGCTCCATACCGTCAGCGGCTCCTCGGCGCCACGGTAGCCGAGGAACGCGGAGATGGTCAGGCGGTCGGTCCCGGTCCCCGCCAGCACCGCGTGAAGCTTGCGCGCGTTGAACAGGATCAGGTCGCCGTTCTCCGGCTTCACGGCATAATCGTGCGGCCCCAGCTGGTCCAGGGGGATCGCATAGTCGCCACCCCGCTTCTCCAGGAACTCCTCGTCGGAGATCTCCACATCCCACATCGCCAGCTCCCCGCCGATCTCCGGGACGTCGACGTAGACGTTCACGCCGAATTGGCTGATGAGCGAGTCCGCCTCCGGCGTGTCGGGCGCGTGACGTCCGAACATGTCGTGATGCGCCTTGAGCGGAACGCCCGGCTTCATGCTACGCGAGAGGCCCACGAACATCTTCTTGCCGAAGAGCGTCTGGAGCGTGCAGCCCGGGTTCCAGATCTCGTCGACGAGGCACCGGAACGTATCCATCGGGCACGGGTAGGGCGAGCAGGCGCGGCGCAGCAGGTCGATGTTCGCGAGCGCGTTCTTGAAGTAGAAGTCGACGATCTCCGGATCGCGGGCGGTCTCGAAGTACGACATGCCAATACGGCCGACCTGCGGGGCGTTGCGATAGTCGACGTAGCCTGTCGACTTCAGCCCCGTGGAGATCGTGCCGCACGTCTCCTTCGGGATGAAGTCCGGGATGCGCAGCACCTGGATCTCGTTGGCGATCAGGTCGTCGAGATCCCGCTTCGTCAGGGCCTCGGCGACCCGGATCTCTCTCGTCAGCGTATCGAGCATCTGCTTAGCTCCAGTACGTCAGTGGCTGGTCGTCGCCGCGGTAGCCGATGAAGAAGGAGACCGCGACGCGCGCGCGATCGCGAGGCGACGCGACGGCGTGGATCTTGCGGGAATCGAAGATGAGCAGATCGCCGCGACCCGGCTTGACCACGACGTCCGGAGGCGGAAGGTCGTGGATCTCGATCCCGTATTGACCCTTGCGTCGCTCGTCGAATTCCTCGGTGCTCATGCCACGGTGCCACATGAGCAGCTCGCCGCCCCGTTCCGGGACCTCGAAGTAGATGTTGGCTGCGAACTGGGCCAGGAGGGACTCGGCCTCCTCGCGTCCGGGAGCGTCCTCCGCGAAGATGTCGTGATGCGCGAGGAAGGTCGTGTTCGGCTCGACCATGCGTGACAGGCCGACGAACATCTTCCGGCCGTAGATCGTCTGCAAGTTCGCCCCCGGCTGCCAGATCTCGTCGAGCAGGCAGCGCAGCGTGTCGAGGGGAGATCCGAGCGGCTGGCAGGCGCTGCGGAACGCGTTCTGGTTCTCCCGTGCGATCCGGAAGTAGTCCTCGATGAGGTCGGGCTGGTTCTCGGTCTCGTAGAAGGCCATCCCGATGCGGCGGACCTGGTCGACGTTGATGTACGGCTTGAAGCCGAGATCGACCTGCCCCTTTGAGATGACGTCGCAGGCTGTCTCGTTGGCAAAGGCCTCGACCTGTACCACGCGGATCCGCCCGGCGGCGAGGGCCTTGAGATGATCCGCATGCAGGCCGAATGCATGGGTACGGATGACGTGCTCGCTGCCTCGGGACCGGTCGTAGCCCTCGACGGCCTCGGCGTCGGGTGAAAGAACGATGTCCATTGGTCCTCCAAGCTGATTTCCTGACGACTTCGTCGGCGAAGCTCGGGCGAGTTCGGAACGGTGCGACTGGGCGGAACGCCCTTGGACGAACTTTAAAATCAAAGATGGTATTGCGATAATCACGCATGCTGACATTCTGTCGTGAGGATTCTTCACGAATGATCGTCGCCCCTCCTGCTCGGCGGCTCCGCCGTTCGTCAGGAGCGCCCGTTGGTAGGTGAGCGCTTTTCAGTTATCGTGCGGTGCGAACGGACGGAGAGGCGGCGCGAGACGGTTTGGGCCATCCATGAAGACGTCTCTCGTCCCGAGCATCTCCCTCTTCGTCCGGCTCGTCGCTCTCGGCTCCTTCGCGGCCGTCGCGGACGAATACGGGTACACCGCGTCCGCCGTCTCCAAGCTGGTCAGCCGCTTGGAGGAGCGGCTCGGCGTGAAACTGCTCCACCGCACGACGCGCAGGCTGTCGCTGACGCCCGAAGGCGAGATCTTCCTCTCTCACGCCCGCCGGATCATGGCGCTGGAGGAGGCGATCGAGGCCGATCTGTCGCTGGCGGTCGGCACGCCGCGCGGGCATCTGCGCGTGAATTGCGGCACCGCCTTCGCGCGCCACAAGCTCACGCGCCTCCTGCCGCGGTTCCTCGAGACGCATCCGGGCATCACGGTGGAGGTCTCGGTCAGCGATCGCCGCATCGACCCGATCCGGGAACAGATGGACGTCACGATTCGGGTAGGGACGTCGAGCGACAGCGACCTCGTCGCGGTCCGCCTCGGCACGGTTCGACGGATCATCGCCGCGAGCCCGCGCTATTGCGCGATCCATGGTCGGCCGAGCCGGCCGGACGACCTCATGCGCCACGCCTGCCTCCTGCTCTCCGGCTTCGCCGAGCAGGCGGTCTGGCCCATGCGGCTGGACGGCGAGCGCCGGGACATCGTCGTGAGCGGCCCGGTCACGTCCGACAGCGCCGACGTGCTGCTGCAGATGGCGCTCGACGGCGTCGGCATCATCCGCCTTGGCGACTTCCTGGGCGAGGAGGCTCTGGCGACGGGCGCCCTGATCGAGCTGTTCGCGGGGGAGCACGACGACGACCCCAAGCCGCTCACGGCGCTGGTTCTCCCGAGCCGGCGGACCATTCCGAGGGTCCGGGCCTTCGTGGACTTTCTGAAAGGAGAGCTGTAGCGACGGGCGCAGGACGCGGTTACGTGCCGAACTGCGGAGGATCGCCTCGCCGCCGTGGCGCTCCCTAGGGGACTCGAACCCCTGTTTTCGCCGTGAGAGGGCGACGTCCTGGGCCACTAGACGAAGGGAGCTGGCCGGCGCGAGGCCGTTCGTATATCCAGGCCCCGCGGGCGGCACAAGTCCCCCCGCGTCGATTTTCGAAAAAAGTTCGGGCCGCCGGTCCGGAAGGCGAGGACGCTTGGTTCAGGGACGGACGGTCGAGGACGAGATCGCGCAAGAGATCGAGGACGAGGTGCTGGCGCCGTCGCCGGGCGAGGAGCGGCGCGCGCACGTGCACGAGGGCCCGCCCGAGCGGCTCGACCGCGTGCTCGCCCGCGCCTTCCCCGATCTCTCGCGGGCGCGGGTGCAGGACCTGATCCGCGCGGGACATGCCGGCCTCGACGGCCGGCCGGTGGCGAACCCCTCGGCCAAGGTGGCGGACGGCGCGACGCTCGCCCTCGTCGTCCCACCGCCCCTGCCGGCGGAGCCGGAGCCGGAGGCGATCCCGCTGTCGATCGCCTGGGAGGACGACGACCTCGTCGTGATCGACAAGCCGGCGGGCCTCGTCGTGCATCCCGCCGCGGGGCACGAGACCGGCACGCTCGTCAACGCGCTCCTCGCCCATTGCGGGGAGAGCCTCTCGGGCATCGGCGGCGTGCGGCGCCCGGGCATCGTGCACCGGCTCGACAAGGACACGTCCGGCCTCCTCGTCGTGGCGAAGAACGACGCCGCGCACAAGGCGCTCGCCGCCCAGTTCGCCGACCACGGCCGCACCGGGCCGCTCGAGCGCGAGTACGTCGCGATCGTCTGGGGTGCGCCGGGGCGGCCGCACGGCACGATCGACGCGCCGGTCGGGCGGAGCACGATCAACCGCGAGAAGATGGCCGTCGTCGCCGCGGGCAAGGGCCGCGAGGCGATCACGCACTGGGAGGTCGAGGAGACCTATCCGGGAGCGGACGGGACGCCGGTCGCGACGCGGGTGCGCTGCGCGCTCGAGACTGGGCGCACGCACCAGATCCGCGTGCACATGGCGCATGCGGGCCACCCGCTGCTCGGCGACGCGCTCTACGGCGCGGGCTTCCGCACCAAGGCCGCGCGGCTCTCCGAGGCGGCCCGCGCGGCGCTGGCGGCGCTCGATCGCCAGGCGCTCCACGCCGCCGTTCTGGGCTTCGCGCATCCGCGCACGGGCGAGACCCTGCGCTTCGAGAGCGCGCCGCCGGCCGACCTCGCCCGGCTCCTCGCCGCGCTGGAGGCCGGGTGAGGCCGGGTCCCCTCAGTCCGCCGTCGGCAGGCGGCGCATGGTGAACTCGATCAGCCCGTCGTCGAGCACGCGCCAGCTCTCGACGCGGGTCATGTAGGCGGCCTTGGGGTAGCGGGCGAACCAGTCCCGCGCGGTCTCGCGCGCCTGATCGCGCGGCAGGCGATAGGTCTGCCGCGCGAAGGCGTCGCCGTGGGAGACGATCGCGGCGCCCTCTCCCCGCTCCCCGGCGCGCTCCGCCGCCCGCGCGCCGAAGCGCCGGGCGAGATCGGCGGGGGTGCGCGGCGTGCGCGCCATGGGCGTCGCCTCCTGCTGCGGTGTGCGAACGCCTGAAGATGTAGGGTCTCGCGGCCGAAGAGTCGAATCGCGACCTGCACCGATCGCCCGCCGCACGGGCCCCCGGGCCCCACCCCGCACACCGCCGCCGTCCGCTGCCGCCGTCCGCTGCCGGCGGCGGGGCGTATTTTCCTTCCGCGCTCGCGTTCCCAGGAACGGCACCTCGGTTTTCGCGTTGGCCGGCGGAACCGTCGAGGGTGCGCCACGTTCGCCGAGCATCTTCTTCAGCCCTCGCGCCGTGCCCACGGCGAGGTTCCGCAGGGAGCGTTTATGACGAAGACCTACCTGATCACCGGCGGCATGGGCTTCATCGGCCGCGCGCTCGCCGCCGAGCTGACGGCGCATGGTCACGCGGTGCGCCTGCTCGACAGCCTCGTCGAGCAGGTTCACGGCGAGATCCGCGGCGCCGGTGCGCCCCCGGTCCCCGACGGCTGCGACTTCATCCGCGCGGACGTGCGTGACGCCGACGCGGTGCGTCGCGCGATCGCCGGCGTCGACGGCGTCTTCCACCTCGCGGCGGAGGTGGGCGTCGGCCAGTCCATGTACGAGATCGAGCGCTACACGAGCGCCAACGACGTCGGCACCGCGGTGCTGCTCCAGGAGCTGATCGAGCAGCCGGTGGAGCGCGTCGTCGTCGCCTCCTCCATGAGCGTCTACGGCGAGGGCTGGTACCGTGCGCCCGACGGTTCGCGCATCGGCGACGCGCGGCGCGATCGGCGCGCCATCGAGGCCGGGCGCTGGGACCCCGTCGTCGGCAACGCCGCGCTGACCCCGATCGCCACCGACGAGACCAAGCCCGTCGACCTCGCCTCGATCTACGCGCTCGGCAAGTACGCGCAGGAGCGCGCGGTGATGATCGCCTGCCCGGCCTACGGCATGGAATGCGTGGGCTTGAGGCTCTTCAACGTGTTCGGACCGGGCCAGGCGCTGTCGAACCCCTACACGGGCGTGCTCGCCAACTTCGCCGCGCGCTACCTCAACGGCGAGGCGCCGACGATCTTCGAGGACGGGCAGCAGAAGCGCGACTTCGTCCACGTCGAGGACGTCGCCCGCGCCTTCCGGCTGGCCATGGAGACCCCCGCGGCGAACGGCGAGGTGATCAACGTCGGCTCGGGGCACGCCTACACGGTCTGCGACGTCGCCCGCCTGCTCGGCGAGGCGATGGACGCCGAGATCGATCCCGAGATCCTCGGCAAGTCCCGCGCAGGCGACATCCGCCACTGCTTCGCGGACATCGGCAAGGCGCGCGAGATCCTCGGCTTCGAGCCGCGGCTCCGGCTGGAGACGGCGCTCGGTCCCCTCGTCGCATGGGTCGCCTCGCAGAAGACGGCCGATCGCGGCGCCGAGATGCGCCGCCATCTGGAAGCCAGAGGGCTCGTGACGTGACGCGCGACGCGGGTCCCTCTCCCCTCGTCGTCGTCGGCGGCGCCGGCTTCGTCGGCGCGAACCTCGCCCAGAGCGAGCTCGACGCGGGCGGCCGCGTCACCATCGTGGACACCCTCGCCCGGCCCGGTGTCGAGCGCAATCTCGCCTGGCTGGAGGCGCGCCACGGCGATCGTGTGCGGCACGTCCGCGCCGACGTCCGCGACGCCGCCGCGCTCGAAGGCGCGATCGCCGGTGCGCGTGGCGTCGTCCACCTCGCGGCGCAGGTCGCGGTGACGACGTCGCTGGCGGACCCCATGGAGGACTTCTCCGTCAACGCCGCCGGTACGCTCGGCCTGCTCGAGGCGGTGAGGCGGACGAACCCGCGGGTGCCGGTGATCTTCGCCTCGACGAACAAGGTCTACGGCGACCTCTCGGGGCATGCGATGCACGAGGGCGCGGAGCGCTGGGCACCCGCGGACGCCGATCTCGCGGCGCACGGCGTGCCGGAGGCGCAGCCGCTCGATTTCCACACGCCCTACGGCTGCTCGAAGGGCGTGGCGGACCAGTACGTGCTCGACTACGCCCGCTCCTTCGGGCTGCGCACGGCCGTGATGCGCATGAGCTGCGTCTACGGCCCGCGCCAGTTCGGCACCGAGGACCAGGGCTGGGTCGCGCATTTCCTCATCCGCGCGCTGCGGGCGGAGCCGATCACGATCTTCGGCGACGGCAAGCAGGTGCGCGACGTGCTGCACGTGTCGGACGCGGTCGCGGCCTACCGCGCCGCGCTCGAGCGCATCGACGCCGTGCGGGGCCGCGCCTTCAACCTGGGCGGCGGGCCCGCGAACGCGGTGAGCCTGCGTGCGGTGATCGAGGCGATCGAGGATCTCGCCGGCCCCGTCCGGCTGGAGCGCGCCGACTGGCGCCAGGGCGACCAGCTCTGGTTCGTCGCCGACACGCGCGCCATCGGGCAAGCGCTCGGCTGGCGCGCCCGCACCGGCTGGCGCGAGGGCCTCGCCGATCTCGCCCGCTGGCTCGCGACACAGGACTTCCTGCGCGAGGGCGCCCCCGGCGCCGCACGCCAGACGCCCGAAAGGAGGCTCACGGCATGAAGGTGGCGCTCGTCAACCCGGCCTGGAGCTACGACGGCTCGATCTATTTCGGCTGCCGACACGAGCATCTGCCGCTCGAGCTCGGCTATTCCAAGGCTCTGCTCGAGGAGGCGGGCAACGAGGTGCTGATGCTCGACGGCCAGCTGATGCGCGCCGGCAACGCCGCGCTCGCAGCCGAGGTCGCCGACTTCCGGCCCGCGATGACGGTGGTCGCCACCGCGCCGACCTACCTGTTCTGGCGCTGCGCCCCGCCCGAGCTGCGCGTGCCCGCCGAGTTCCTCGCGGCGCTCGACGGACGCGGCGGACGCACGGTCGCGGTGGGCCCGCACGGCTCGGCGACGCCCCGGCCCACGCTCGAGAAGCTCGGCGTCGAAGCGGTCGTGCGGGGCGAATGCGAGGAGACGCTCGTGAAGCTCGCGGCGACGGC
This sequence comes from Salinarimonas sp. NSM, assembly GCF_052380005.1. Classification (NCBI taxonomy): domain Bacteria; kingdom Pseudomonadati; phylum Pseudomonadota; class Alphaproteobacteria; order Hyphomicrobiales; family Salinarimonadaceae; genus Salinarimonas; species Salinarimonas sp. NSM. The sequence goes on along the minus strand of NZ_JBQTCJ010000010.1, from coordinate 37,233 downwards.
CGAGTGGGACCGCGTCGACGGCGTCGCACGCCTCGTCGACGGGGAGCTCGTCAGCCGCGGGCCGACGATGGCGAGCCCCTTCGTCGACCATGCGCCGCTGCGCTGGCCGCGGGAATGGCTCGAGCACCACCCGCACCACCACCACCGCTTCGACGAGGGCCCCTTCGTCGGCTTCGGCGCGGAGGTCGAGGCATCCCGTGGCTGCCCATACGAGTGCGCCTTCTGCGCCAAGATCGACTACCGCGACAAGTACCGCCGCCGGAAGCTCGATCACGTGCTCGCCGAGATCGACGGGCTGATCGAGCAGGGCGTCGGCTATCTCTACTTCATCGACGAGATCTTCCTGCCGCAGAAGGCGCTGCTCGAGGCGCTGATCGATCGCCCCGTCGTCTTCGGCGTGCAGACGCGCATCGACCTCTGGAAGCCCGACCTGCTCGAGCTGCTCGGCGAGGCGGGCTGCGTCTCCATCGAGGCTGGGCTCGAGAGCCTCACCGAGGAAGGGCGCGCGATGCTGGCCAAGCGCTGCCGCATGGACACGCCCGAGCTCGCGGCGCTGCTGGTGAAGGCGCGCGCGCACGTGCCCTTCGTGCAGGCGAACCTGATCGGCACGCCGACCGATTCCAAGGAGATCGTCGCCCATTGGCGCGAGCACCTCATCTCGCGCGGCGTGTGGGCGAACGACCCCGTGCCGCTCTACCCCTATCCGTCGTCCCCCTCCTACCGGGACCTCTGGGGGATGCCGGACGACCGGGCCTGGGAGCGGGCGCACGAGCACTATCTCGCCGCCTTCGATCGCTTCAGCGACATCCAGGACGAGCGGCCCCGGCCGCTTCCGGAGCTCGAGAGCGCCTGCTGCGGGTTGCGCGCATGACCCGTGCGCCCCACTCCGCTCCCCGGCGCATCCTCGTCACCTGCGACGCCGTCGGCGGGCTGTGGCGCCACGCGCTCGACATGGCCCGCGCGCTCGCGCGGCACGACGTCGAGGTCGTGCTCGTCGCCTTCGGGCCGGAGCCCGTGGCCGAGCAGCGCGAGGAGGCGCGCGCGGTGCGCGGCCTGACGCTGCTCTGGTTCGACCATCCGCTCGACTGGCTCGCCGGCGACGAGACGGCGCTCGCGGGCGTGCCCGCCGTCATCGACGGCGTCGCCGAGGTCTACGACGTCGACCTCCTGCACCTGAACTATCCCTCGCAGGCGCGCGGGCTCGTCACCGGCCGGCCCGTGGTCGCCATGTCGCATTCCTGCCTCGCGACCTGGTGGGAGACGATGCGCGACGGGCCGATGCCCGACGCCTTCGCGCTGAACCGGAGGCTCGTGCACGAGGGCCTCGCCCGCGCCGACCGCGTGCTCGCCCCGAGCCGCAGCCATGCGAACGCCCTGCGGCGCGCCTACGGACCGATCCCCGGTCTCGCCGTCGTGCACAACGCGCGCTACCCGACCCCGGCGCCCGGCGACACCCGCGACGACGGCCCGGCGGGCGTCGTGCGCGCCTGCGCGGTCGGGCGATGGTGGGACGAGGCGAAGAACGCCGACGTCCTCGACGCCACGGCCGCGCGGGCGACGACGCCGATCGCGGCGATCGGCCCGACCGAGGGCCCCCAGGGACAGCGCGTCGGCTTCGTCCATGTCGAGGCCCGCGGCACGCTCTCGGCGCAGGACACCTGCACAGCCCTCGCCCACGCGGGCGTCTTCGTCTCGCCGGCGCGCTACGAGCCTTTCGGACTCGCCGTGCTCGAGGCGGCGCAGGCGGGCTGCGCGCTCGTTCTCTCCGACATCCCCACCTTCCGCGAGGTGTGGGACGGCGCGGCGCTCTTCGTCGAGGCCGACGACGCGGACGGCTTCGCCGAGGCGATCGACACCATCGCCGCAGACCCCCGCCTGCGGGCCGCGCGCGTGGCGCTCGCGCGCGAGCGCGCCGAGGCCTACGCGCCGACGGCCCAGGCGGCGCGGCTCCTCGACGTCTATGCCGAGGTCCTGGCGAACGCCCCCGACGATCCCCTGCGATCGCCCCCCTCCTCCCTGGTCGAGACGACGTGATGCGCTTCGTCTTCTACACGCACTCGCTCACCTCCGACTGGAACCACGGCAACGCGCACTTCCTGCGCGGCGTGATGCGCGAGCTCGTCGCGCGCGGCCATTCGGCTACCGCGCTCGCCCCCTTCGACGCCTGGAGCCGGGCGAACCTCGTCGCCGACCAGGGCTTCCGTGCTCTCGACCGCTTCGCGCACGACTTCCCCGAGCTCGACGAGCGGCTCTGGGAGGACGGCTTCGACCACGCCGCGGCACTGGACGGTGCCGATGTCGTCGTCGTGCACGAGTGGACCGATCCCGCGCTCGTCGCCGAGATCGGCCGGCTGCGCCGGGAGGGCGCGCCCTTCACGCTGCTGTTCCACGACACGCACCATCGGGCGGTCTCCGCGCGGAGCGCGATCGCCGGGCTCGCGCTCGCCGACTACGACGGCGTGCTCGCCTTCGGCGAGACGCTCGCCGCGCGCTACCGCGCCGCCGGCTGGGGCCGGCAGGTCCGGGTCTGGCACGAAGCCGCCGACACGCGGCTGTTCCGGCCGATGCCGGAGGTCGAGAAGACCGGCGACCTGATCTGGATCGGCAACTGGGGCGACGGCGAGCGCGACGCGCAGCTGCGGGAATTCCTGGTCGAGCCGGTCCGCGACCTGGGGCTCGTGGCCGAGGCGCGCGGCGTGCGCTACCCGCCCCACGCGCGGTCCGCGCTCGACGAGGCCGGCATCGCCTACGGCGGCTGGATCGCCAACGCGGACGCACCCGAGGCCTTCGCCCGCCACCGCGTCACGGTCCACGTGCCGCGACGGCCCTACGTCGAGAGCCTGCCGGGCATCCCGACGATTCGCCCCTTCGAGGCGCTCGCCTGCGGCATCCCCCTCGTCTGCGCCCCCTGGGACGACGCCGAGGGCCTGTTCCGCCCGGGCGAGGACTACCTCGTGGCGCGAGACGGCGACGAGATGCGCGCTGCCCTGCGCGCCATTCTCGGCGATCCGGAGCGCGCCGCGGCGCTCGCCGCATCCGGGCTCGAGACCATCCGTGCCCGCCACACCTGTTCCCACCGCGTCGACGAGCTGATCGGCATCCTCGCCGATCTTCGCGTCGACCACCGCGACACGGAGACCGCACCGTGAAGATCGCCTTCTATGGGTCGAGCCTCCTGTCGTCCTACTGGAACGGCGCCGCCACATACTACCGGGGCCTCCTGAAGGCGCTCGCCGCCCACGGCCACGAGATCACCTTCTACGAGCCGGACGCGTTCGACCGGCAGGCGCACCGCGACATGGACGAGCCGCCCTGGGCGCGCGTCGTCGTCTGGCAGGCCAGCCCCGAGGGCCTGCGCGGCGCCGCAGCGCGGGCGGCGCAGGCGGATGTCGTGATCAAGGCGAGCGGCGTCGGCTACGCGGACGACGCGCTGCTCGAGGCCGTGATGGGCGCCGCGCGCGCCGACGCGGTCAAGCTGTTCTGGGACGTCGACGCGCCGGCGACGCTCGCCGAGATGGCCGCCGACGAAAGCCACGCGGTGCGCCGCATGCTTCCGCGGCTCGACGCGGTGATGACCTACGGCGGTGGCGTGCCGGTGGTGACCCGCTACGAAGGCTTCGGGGCCCGCGCCTGCCGGCCGATCTACAACGCGCTGGACCCCGACACCCACCACCCGGTGACGCCGAACCCGCGCTTCTCCGCCGATCTCGCCTTCCTCGGCAACCGGATGCCCGACCGCGAGGCGCGGGTGCGCGCCTTCTTCCTGGAGCCCGCGGCGGCGGCGCCGGAGAAGAGCTTCCTCCTCGGCGGCTCCGGCTGGGAGCCGTGGCAGCTCTCGGACAACGTCCGCGCCATCGGTCACGTCGGCCAGGGCGACCACAACGCCTTCAACGTCACGCCCAAGGCGGTCCTCAACGTCAACCGCGAGAGCATGGCCCATGTCGGGTTCTCGCCGCCCACCCGCGTCTTCGAGGCGGCGGGCGCCGGCGCCTGCCTGATCACCGACCATTGGGAGGGCGTGGCGGAGTTCTTCGCGCCGGGCGAGGAGATCCTCGTCGCCCGCGACGGCGCCGACGTCGCCGAGATCATGGCCTGGCTGACACCCGCCGACGCGCGGCGCATCGGCGGCTGCGCCCTCGACCGGGCGCTGCGCGACCACACCTACGCGACGCGGGCGGTGGAGGCGGACGCGATCCTGCGGGCGCTCGCCGGCGCCGAGGGGCGCGCAGGAGCCGCGGCATGACGAAGCCCCTCCACATCGTCGTCCTGGGCCTGTCGCTGTCCTCGTCCTGGGGCAACGGCCACGCGACGACCTTCCGCGCGCTCCTGCGCGGCGCGGCGGATCTCGGCCACCGGATCACCTTCCTCGAGCGCGACGTGCCCTGGTACGCGGACCACCGCGACCTGCCCGACCCGGATTTCTGCGACCTGCACCTCTATCCGGACCTCGCCGCCCTCGAGGCCCATGCAGCGACGATCCGCGATGCGGACGCCGTCATCGTCGGCTCCTACGTGCCCGACGGGCCCGCCGTCGTCGATCGCGTGCTGGAGCTCGCCCGGGGCGTCGTCGCCTTCTACGACATCGATACGCCGGTGACCCTGGCGCAGCTCGCGCGCGGCGAGACGCCGTCGCTCGAGGCACGCCAGATCCCGCTCTTCGACGTCTACTTCTCCTTCACCGGCGGCCCGACCCTGGACCGGCTCGAGCGCGACCTCGGCGCGCGGGCGGCGCGTGCGCTCTACTGCTCGGTCGAGCCGGAGCGCTACCGCCCGACCGGCGAGCCCTACGAATGGGACCTCGGCTATCTCGGCACCTACTCGCCGGACCGGCAGCCGACCCTGGAGCGGCTCCTGATCGAGCCCGCCCGGCGCCTGCCGGGCAAGCGCTTCGTCGTCGCCGGGCCGCAATATCCCGACGACATCGCCTGGCCCGAGAACGTCACGCGCATCCCCCACCTGCCGCCGGCGGAGCACCCGTCCTTCTACGCCCGCCAGCGCTTCACGCTCAACGTGACGCGGGCGGACATGATCGCCGCCGGCTGGGCGCCGAGCGTGCGGCTGTTCGAGGCGGGCGCCTGCGCCACCGCCGTCGTCGGCGACGATTGGGAAGGTCTCGGCACGCTCCTGCCGGACGGCGAGGCGATGCTCGTCGCGCACGAGACCGAGGACGTGGTGCGGATACTCGGGGAGCTGCCCGCCATGCGGCGCGACGCGATCGCGGCGCGGGCGCGCGCGATCGTCCTCGGCGCGCACACGGGCACCGCCCGTGCGCGCGAGCTCGTCGCCGGTCTCGTCGAGGCCCGCGCCGCCCGCGAAGCGCAGGCACGGAAAAAAGTCGCCGGCCTGTGAGCCGGGCATGCATCTTCTCTCCGGCCCGGTGCGTTGGGGCGTGGAAATCCACCCGATGCCCCGAGGGATCGGCGACTTTCGGAAAGGTGATCCAGTATGAATACTTTCCGCCAACATAGCAAGACGCGCTCCCGCGCCGTCCTCGTCGCCGGCGGCGCCGGCTTTCTCGGCTCGACTCTCTGCGAGCGCCTGATCGCCGACGGCGAGCGCGTGATCTGCCTCGACAACATGCAGACGGGAACGACCGGGAACCTCGCCGCGCTCGCCCGGGAGCCGCGGTTCTCCCTCGTCGAGCAGGACGTCTGCGACCCCGTCCCGCGGTCGCTCGAGGTGGATGCGGTCTTCAACCTCGCCTGCGCCGCCTCCCCGCCGCGCTACCAGGCCGACCCCGTCCATACGATGATGACGTGCGTGATGGGCACGCACCATCTGCTCGATCATTGCGCCGCGCACGGGGCGCGCTTCGTCCAGGCCTCGACCAGCGAGGTCTACGGCGATCCGCGCGAGCACCCGCAGCGCGAAGACTACTGGGGTCACGTCAACCCGATCGGCCCGCGCGCCTGCTACGACGAGGGCAAGCGCGCCGCCGAGACGCTGTGCTTCGACTATCGCCGCGGCAAGGGTGGCGGAGGCGCCGTCGACGTGCGCGTCGCCCGCATCTTCAACACCTACGGCCCGCGCATGCGCCCCGACGACGGTCGGATCGTCTCGAACCTGATCTGCCAGGCGCTCGCCGACCAGCCGCTGACGATCTACGGCACCGGCGAGCAGACGCGTTCGTTCTGCTACGTCGACGACATGATCGAGGGGCTGGTGCGGCTCATGCGCGTCGATCCCGCCCCGGACGGGCCGGTCAACCTGGGCAATCCCGGGGAGTTCACCATCCTCGAGCTCGCCGAGATGGTCCTCGATCTCGTCGAGACCACCTCGCGTGTCGCACACGAGCCGCTGCCGACCGACGACCCGCAGCGCCGCCGCCCGGACGTGTCGCGCGCCGAGACGCACCTGGGGTGGCGCCCGACGACGCCGCTTTCGGCGGGCCTGCCACCGACGATCGACTGGTTCGCCGGTCTCGTACAGCACCGGCGCGCCGATCGGCGCGCCCCGGTGGCGGAGGCGAGCGCGCTGCACGGCGTCGCCTGAGGGCGTGCGCGAACCGATCACACTCGCGTGACCGGTCCGCGAAGCCCACGGGGAAAGACCCGTCGCGGGGCTGTCCGCGGCGGAAAGCCGCGCTATCCTCATTGCAGCCGTTCCGATCCGGACACTCCGATCCGGAGATCGTGCCGGACGCGCCAGCCCGAGGGGGACCCCGTGACGCTCAGCCCGACCCGCATCGCCGCCGTGACCGGCCTCGCCGCCCTTCTCGCCGCCCCGTTGGCCCTCGCGCCACTCGTCCTCACGCCGGGTGCGCTGGCGCAGGGCGACCCGATCGCCGAGCGCCAGGAGATCATGAAGGGGGTCGGCAACGCGACCCGCAGCGGCGTGCAGATGGTCCGCGGCGAGGCGCCCTTCGACCTCGACACCGCGCGCGAGACCTTCGCCGTCTACATCGACGCGTCCGAGCGCATGCCCGGCCTCTTCCCGGACGGGACGCAGACCGGCGGCGACACCGAGGCCGCCCCGGCGATCTGGGAGCGCAAGGACGATTTCGAGGCGCTGTTCGCGGAGTTCGGCGAGCGCGCCGCGGCCGGCCTGGAGGCGACGACGGACGAGGCGACCTTCCAGGCCGCGCTCGGCACCGCGACGCAGTCCTGCCGGACCTGCCACGAGCAGTTCCGGATCGACAATTGAGCGGCCACGGGGCCGCGCGCATGATCGACGCGCTCCAGAAGGCGGCCGTGGTCGCGGCGACGCTCGCGGTGCTCGCCGCCTTCGGCTTCTTCCTGCTCACCGATCCGGACCTGGACGGCACCGGCCTCGAGCGCCCGCCCGGCGGGGAGGCCGATCTCGCCAACGGCGAGACGCTGTTCTGGGCCGGCGGCTGCGCCTCCTGCCACGCCACGCCGGGAGGGGAGGACCCGCTGCATCTCGGCGGCGGGCTCGCGCTCGAGACCGACTACGGCACCTTCAACGTCCCCAACCTCTCGCCGTCGCGCGACGGCATCTTCGGCTGGACGACGGCGCAGTTCGTGCGCGCCATGCGCGGGGGCGTCTCGCCGGACGGGGAGCACTACTACCCTTCCTTCCCGTATACGTCCTACGCCCGCATGGCGGCCGCGGACCTGAGGGATCTCCACGGCTTCCTGATGACGCTCGAGCCCGTGGACGGCACCGTCCCGGACCACGACCTGCACTTCCCCTACTCGATCCGGCGCGGCGTCGGCCTTTGGAAGCTCGCCTACCTCGACGCAGAGCCCTTCGCGGCGCCAGAGGGCATGGACCCGCTCCTCGCCCGCGGCGCCTACCTCGTCGAGGGGCCCGGGCACTGCGCCGAATGCCATTCGCCCCGCGATGCGCTCGGCGCGATCCGCGAGGAGGCCCGTTTCGCCGGCGGCCCGAACCCGGAGGGGCGCGGCTTCATCCCCAACATCACGCCCCACGAGACGGGGATCGGCGGCTGGTCGCGCGCGGAGATCGTCGAGCTGCTCGCGAGCGGCTTCACGCCGGAGTTCGACGTGATCGGCGGCTCGATGGCCGCCGTCGTCGACAACACCGCGCGCCTCTCCGGTGAGGACCGCGAGGCGATGGCGGCCTACCTGCTCTCGCTGCCGCCGCGCCCCGAGACTCCGCGGGAGTGACGCGCGCCGCGGCGGTAGAGCGTGCGGCTGACGTAGTCCTTCGTCGGCCCGCGGACGCGGTGGACGATCCGCAAGCTGGCGTCGGGCTCGAAGCGATAGGTGCTCTCGTAGGTGTCGGCGCCGCAGAGATGCGCGGCCCTCCCGACGAGGGCATCACCCTGCGGCACGGGCAGGATGCGGTGGAACAGGCGCCGCGGCGTCTCGTCGAAGAGGACGTCGAAGCCGCCGAGCGCGGGGCGGAAGACGTAGCGCCGCTCGGCCCGCAGCCCCCGCCCGTCCGCGAGCACGAGCGTGCCGCTCTCCGCATAGGCGACCTCGCCGCCGCCGATGGGCGTGAAACGCGCGGAGCCGCGCAGGGTCGCCAGGCCCTCGACGACGCGGTCGATCGTCCAGCAGCCGTCCAGTGCGGCGAGCACGGTCTCGGGCGCGTCCCAGGACAAGACTCACGGACCGTCAGGACCGCGCGCCCGCCGACGCCTGCGCGCCGGTGGCGCCAGGCTCGGCCGGCTGGCCGGCGCTCGAGGTGGCCGTGCTCGGGGTGGCCGCGCTCTTGGGGGCGCTGCCGGGCGCGTCGGCGTCGGCCTCCCGGCCGGCCTCCGGAGAGAGCCGCCCGGCCGAGCGCCTGACGCGGGCATCGACGACCTGCGCACGGTGGGCGAGATCGCCGGCCTCGTCCGCGGCCTTGCGCCCGCCGCGCGTACGCTCCGCCCGGGCCGTCGCGAGCGCGCCTTCGAGCGAGCCCTTCTCGGCCTTGAGGACCTCGATCCGCTCGTTGAGAGCGCGCAGCGCCGTCTCGTGCGCGGCGCCGAGCGCGCGCTCGCGGGCCTGAATCTCGCCGATGCGCGCCTCGAGCCGCGCGGCGGTCTCCTGCGCCGCCGCCAAGGCGGCGTGAGCGTCGGCGGCGATGGCGCGGGCGAGGTCGCGCTCACCGCGCGTCTCGGCGAGCTCGGCGGCGCGGGTGGCGGCGCTGGCAGCCTCGCGCTCGGCAGCGGCCGTCGCCTCGGCGAAGCGCCGGTCGAGAACGGCGCCGCGAGCCTGCTCGTCGGCGAGCGCCGCGCGGGTCTGCTCGTGGGCGGTCCGCTCCGCCGCGAGCTCGACGCGGCGGTCGGCCAGGCGCTTGTCGAGATCGTCGCCGCGGCGCGTCTGGGTCGTCAGCCGCGTCTCGAGATCGGCGATGGCGATGCGCCGGGCGTCGTTCTCCTGGAGCGTGGCGTCGTGGCGCGCGGCGAGGTCGGCATGCGTGCGCTTGAGCTGGGCGAAGGCCTCGCGGGTGTCGGCGAGGTCGCCACGGGTATCGGCGAGGGTCGCCTCGGTCTCGGCGAGGCTCGTGCGCGTCTGCGCGAGATCGGCCTCGAGCGCGGCGATGCGCGCGTCCCGATCGGCGACGTCGCGGCCGAGCGCCTCGATGCGCACGGCGCGCCGCCCGAGCTCGGCGAGGTCGGCGTGCTTTCCGGCGAGCGTCGCCTCGAGCCGCTGCTCGATCCGGCGCTCGCGCAGGGCGAGCTGCGCGCGCAGATGATCGCGCTCGGCGTTGAGCTCGACGAGGGAGCGCGGCAGCTGGGCCTCGAGGCGCCGGCGCGCGAGCCGATCCGCGCGCGCCGCGAGCGCGGGCGCCATCAGCAGCGCCAGGAAGGTCGCCGCCAGGAACCCCAGCGCTATGAACATCGCGGCTTCGATCACGCGTCGCCTTCCGAGGCACGGGACAGCATGCGTCAGTTACGCCAAACGCACGCGCGACGCCAGCGTTGCAGCGGACCGCGTGCCCCTAGAAGGGATTCCAGGTGGGTTGCGCCGTGAACTTCAAGTATCCCAGGTTGACTCCGAGCCGCGCGCCCACGCCGGTGCGGATCGGCACGACCACCATGTTGTCCGCCATCAGCGCCGTCATCCCGACGCCGCCGACGAGGTAGGCCGAGCCGTCGATGCCGACGAAGCGGCGGTAGAGCGCCTCCGTGGCGGGGAGGTTGTAGACGAGCATCATCGTGCGCGCGCCGTCGCCGCCGACATCGAAGCCGAGCGTCGGCCCCTGCCAGAACACCGGGCGCTGGCCGGCGTTGCGGGTGTAGAGCGTGCCCTCGCCGTAGCGCAGGCCGCCGAAGAAGGCGCCCGACCCCTCCTGCCCGAGGATGTAGCCGTTCGGCTGGCCCCAGCGGGAGACCGCCTGCTCGATCGCGAGCGCGATGCCGCGCGAGGTCGAGCCGAAGAAGCGGTGGCCGGCCTCGATGGTCTCGGCGGTGGTGTAGGTCTGGGTGTCGCGCATGATCTGCGCGTTGGTCGCCCGCGGATCGTTCGGCTGCGCGGCCACGACGTTCGGCGCGACGAGCACCAGCGCCGCGACGAGGGCGGCCACCGCGGGAGCAGCGGGCGCGAGACGGGCGAGGCTCGCGAGGACCTTTCGGGCGGCGCGCATGTCTTCGTCTCCGGCGTTTTGGCCGATCGCTACAATTCGAACGGTCGGCTCGACGTGATCTTCAGCCATGATGGCCATGTTTGCGGCCGACACGGGGCGGGGCCGCGCACGCGGCTCGCGGCAGGGAAGAATTCGCTCGAGATGCACAACAGACCCTTAACGCTGGCGGCGCTCGCGCTCGTCCTGGCGACGCTCCCGGCGGGCGAGAGCCGCTCGGCGAGCGCCGCGCGCGCGGGGACCGACGGCGGCTCGCTGCTCGCCGCGCTGCCGCATGCGATCGGCGTGACGGAGCAGGTGGCGTTCCATGCGCTGTCGGGCTTCGCGCTCGACGGGCTCGACCCGGTCTCCTACTTCCTCCCCGAGGGCCCTCGGGCGGGGCGGGGCGCCTACGAGCTGATCTGGAGCGGTGCCGCCTGGCGCTTCCATTCCGCCTCGAACCGCGCCGCCTTCGCGGCCGGGCCGGAGCGCTTCGCCCCGCGGCTCGGCGGCTACGACCCCGTGGCGCTGGCGCGCGGGCGCCTGGCGGCGGGCCGACCGGACCTCCACCGCGTGGTCGACGGCAGGCTCTACCTGTTCCACGACGCGCAGAGCCTCGCGCACTTCGACGCGATCGCGGCGGGCGCGGTCCTCGTGGAGGCCGAGCAGGCCTGGCCACGGGTCTCGGCGGGGCTGGTCGATCCGGCGGGGGGACGCTGACCGGCGCGTGGCTCGCGCCCTCGTGACGGCTTTGCAACGCGACGCCTTGCGGTTACCAAGGGCGGTGGCGCACGCGCGCCCGAATCGCATGCGGCGGCGCCCTCGCTGGAGGCCGTCGCCGCTCGCCGCCCAGGTCCCGCGGAGGTCCCCATGGCCACGGTCTCGCTCGACTCCCTCGATCTCGCCGCGCTCCTGTGCTCGCGCGTGTGCCACGACGTGATCAGCCCCGTGGGCGCGATCGTCAACGGCCTCGAGGTGATGGAGGAGGAAGGCGGCGACGCCGAGATGAAGGAGTTCGCGCTCGACCTCATCCGCAAGAGCGCGCGCCAGGCCTCCGCCCGCCTCCAGTTCGCCCGCATCGCCTTCGGCGCCGCGGGCTCGGCGGGCGCGGCCATCGACCTCGGCGATGCGGAGAGCGTGGCGAAGGGCTTCTTCACCGACGATCGCACGACGCTGACCTGGACGGCGCGGCGCATGCTGCTGCCGAAGAACCGGGTGAAGCTGCTCCTCAACCTCCTCGTCATCGCCGCCCAGGGCATCCCCCGCGGCGGCGCGATCGACGTGACGGTGGGCGGCGACGAGACCACCTCGACCTTCATGGTCAAGGCGCAGGGGCGCAACGCCCGCATTCCCACGCACGCCCCCGCGCTCGTGCGCGGCGAGGCGGAGGACGGCACGGTCGACGCGCACGCGATCCAGACCTACTACACCGGGCTCGTCGCCCGCGCCGCCGGCATGAGCATCGACTTCGCGCTCGACGGCGAGACGCTGACGATCACCTCGGCCCCGGCCTGACGGGTCGCCGCCGAAACCCGGAGGCCGGATGACCGTCGCCTTCCTCGGGGTCTTCGTCCTTCAGCTGGCCACCCCCCTCGCCCTCCTCTGCTGGCTCGTGCTGGCCCCGCCGCGGGACGCCGCGACGTCGCTCGCGGCCATCGCCTTCACCGGCACGTTCGTCACCGTCGCGGCGACGATCGGCTCCTGGGCGATCGTTCCGCGGGCGGTCCTCGTCGCCCTCTTCATCGGCTTCGGGCTGGCCGCGGCGCGGGCCATGACGCACGCGTGGCGGCTGCGCCTGGCCTGGCCCGAGAGCGGGCTCGACCGGGGCGCCGCCCTCCTCCTCGGCGTGCTCGCGATGGCGCTCGCGGGGCTCGGTATCTCGCTGGCCGGTGCCCGTCAGCCGCCCCCCGGTCCCGTGGCCGATATCGCCTTCCCTCTCGCGGACGGGCGGTACGTCGTCGGCTCGGGCGGTTTCCACGATCTCGTCAACAACCATCGTCGGGTGCTCGGCACGGGACGCGCGGAGCTGCGAGGCCAGGCGCACGCGATCGATTTCCTCGCGGTCGATCGCTGGGGCCTGCGCGCCACGGGCATCCTTCCCGCCGATCCCGCTGCCTACGCGATCTTCGGCAAGCCCGTGGTTGCGCCATGCGCCGGTCGCGTGATCCGCGCGCGCGGCGACCTTCCCGACCTGCAGCCGCCCCGGGCGGATCGGCAGAATCTCGCGGGCAACCACGTCGTGATCGCCTGCGACGGGTTCGATCTGCTGCTCGCCCACCTCGCGCGGGACAGCCTCGCGGTATCGGTCGGGGAACCTGTCGCGGTCGGAGACCCGATCGGCCTCGTGGGAAATTCCGGAAACACGACCGAGCCACATCTGCACGTCCACGCCCAGCGCGGCGGTGGCGGAGGAGGCCTGCTCGACTCGGAGCCCGTGGCGCTTTCCATCGAGGGTCGGTTTCTGATCCGAAACGACACCATTACGGTCCGTTAGCTCCGTTGCGACGAGCATTCGCGTGGGGCTCGCCCCTTCGAGGAAACGGAACTTAAACGACTTCGAGCCACTCTCGGTCAGACCCGGCCCAGCCCTCTGGTGGATCGAGAGATATCCATGGATGAACTGCTTCGCGAATTTTTGACCGAGACGAGCGAGCACCTCGACACGGTCGACGTCGAGCTCGTTCGCTTCGAGCAGGACCCCAACAACGAGAAGATTCTCTCGAACATCTTCCGGTTGGTTCACACCATCAAGGGGACCTGCGGCTTCCTCGGCCTGCCGCGCCTCGAGAGCCTCGCCCATGCCGCCGAGACCCTGATGGGTCGGTTCCGCGACGGGCTGCCGGTGACCTCGAGCGCCGTGACGCTGATCCTCGCGACGCTGGACCGGATCAAGGAGATCCTCGCCGAGCTCGAGCGGACCGCCGCCGAGCCCGAGGGGGTCGATTCCGACCTGATCGGCGAGCTCGAGCGCATGGCGAGCGCCGACGAGACGACGCTCCTCGCGGAGGCCGCCGCCGCACCCGCGCCGGCACCCGAGCCCGAGCCGGAGCCGGTCGCGCCCGAGCCGGAGCGCGACGCGCCGCGGCTCGGCGAGGTGTCGCTCGACGAGCTCGAGCGCGCCTTCCTGGAGGCGCCGGGTCCCGACGAGGACTTCGCTCCGCCCGCACCGATCCCGGCCGCGGTCGCGGCCGAGCCGCAGCCGGCCCCCGCCCAGGCTCCCGCCCCCGCCCCCGCCCCCGCCCCCGCCCCCGAGGCCGCCAAGCCGGCGCCCAGGCCGGCCGCCAAGCCCGCTGCGGCGCGCGAGGCCGGCAAGGAGAACGCATCCCAGGAGGGTGCCGCGAGCGGCGAGAACGTCGCCAAGGTGCAGACGATCCGCGTCAACGTGGACACGCTCGAGCATCTGATGACGATGGTCTCCGAGCTGGTGCTGACCCGTAACCAGCTCCTCGAGATCGCGCGCCGTCACGAGGACAACGGCTTCAAGGTGCCGCTCCAGCGGCTGTCGCACGTGACCGCCGAGCTGCAGGAAGGCGTCATGAAGACGCGCATGCAGCCGATCGGCACGGCCTGGCAGAAGCTGCCGCGCATCATCCGCGACCTGTCGTCCGAGCTCGACAAGAAGATCGAGCTGATGATGCAGGGCGCCGACACCGAGCTCGACCGGCAGGTGCTCGAGGTCATCAAGGACCCGCTCACGCACATGATCCGCAACTCGGCGGATCACGGCATCGAGACGCCGGCCGAGCGCCGCGCCGCCGGCAAGCCCGAGCGCGGCACGATCCGCCTCAACGCCTATCACGAAGGCGGCACCATCACGATCGAGATCTCGGACGACGGCAAGGGCCTGAACTTCGAGGCCATCCGCAAGAAGGCCGTCGACCGCGGCCTCGGCACCGAGGCCGAGATCGAGCGGATGAGCGAGGCGCAGATCGCCAAGTTCATCTTCCACCCGGGCTTCTCCACGGCCAAGGCCGTCACGGCGGTCTCCGGCCGCGGCGTGGGCATGGACGTCGTCAAGACGAACATCGAGCTCATCGGCGGCACGGTGGAGATCGCCTCCGAGCAGGGCAAGGGCTCGACCTTCACCATCAAGATCCCGCTCACGCTCGCCATCGTGGCCGCCCTCATCGTCGCCGCGCGCGACCAGCGCTACGCCATCCCGCAGGTGGCCGTGCTCGAGCTCGTGCGCGTCAAGAAGGGTTCCGACCACCAGATCGAGCGCATCAACGGCACGCCGGTGCTGCGGCTGCGCGACCGACTCCTGCCGATCGTCCCGGCCGCCAAGGTGCTCGGGCTCGACGGCGCGGACGCGGACGCCGGCGACGAGGGCTTCGTCGTCGTCTCCCAGGTGGGCCGCCAGCGCTTCGGCATCCTCGTCGACGGCGTCTTCCACACGGAAGAGATCGTCGTGAAGCCGATGTCGACGAAGCTTCGCCACATCCCGCTCTTCTCCGGCAACACCATCCTCGGCGACGGCGCCGTCGTGCTCATCATCGACCCCAACGGCGTCGCCAAGATGGTCGACAGCGGCAAGTCCGAGCAGGGCTACGGCTTCGAGGAGCAGGCGGAGGCCGAGGCGACGGAGGAGACCGAGACCGTGACGCTGCTCGTCTTCCGCGGCGGCGGCGCGAGCCTCAAGGCGGTGCCGCTCTCGCTCGTCACGCGCCTCGAGGAGATCGACGCCTCGAAGATCGAGTGGGTGGGCGGACGTCCGCTGATCCAGTACCGCGGCAAGCTGATGCCGCTCGTTCCCGCCGATCCGTCGATCGAGATCAAGAGCGAGGGCACCCAGGCGCTCGTGGTGTTCTCCGACGGCGAACGCACGATGGGACTCGCCGTCGACGAGATCGTCGACATCGTCGACGATGTCCTCGACATCGAGCTCACCGACGACCGCTCCGACCTCGTCGGCTCGGCCGTGGTGCGCGGGCGCGCCACCGAGATCGTCAACGTCGCCCACTACCTGCCGCTGGCGCACGAGGACTGGACCCGCGGCGGACCGCCGCGCATCGCCAACCTCTCGCGCACGCTGCTGCTCGTCGACGACAGCCCCTTCTTCCGCGACATGCTCACGCCGGTGCTGAAGGCCGCCGGATTCAAGGTGATCACCGCGGGCTCGACGGAGGAGGCGCTGCAGGTGCTCGCCGCCGACAAGCGCATCGACGTGATCGTCACCGACATCGAGATGCCCGGCCGCGACGGCTTCGCCCTCGTCGAGGCGGTGCGCGCCCAGGCTCGGCTGCACGACGTGCCGGTGATCGCGCTCTCCTCGGGTATCACGCCCGAGGCGCTCGAGCGCGCGCGCCGCCTGCGCATCTCGGAATTCGTCGCCAAGTTCGACCGCTCGGGCCTCGTCGCGGCGCTCGCCGAGACGCAGCCCGACATCCGCAGCTCCCTCGGAGAAGCCGCATGATCGCCGCCAACCAGAACGACACCGCGCGCGACGGCCGCCTGTCTGGCGACATGGAGGAGTTCGTCACCGTGATGGTGGCCGACCAGATGTTCGGCCTGCCCATCGACCGGGTGCACGACGTCTTCATCGCCTCCTCGCTGACCACCGTCCCGCTCTCCCCGCCCGAGATCGCGGGCCTCCTGAACCTGCGCGGACGGGTCGTCACCGCGGTCGACCTGCGCCGGCGCCTCGGCCTGCCGGACCGCGACACGTCCGGCGACGAGATGGCGGTGGGGCTCGAGCACAAGGGCGAGAGCTACGGGCTTCTCGTCGACTCGGTCGGCGAGGTGATGAAGCTCTCCGTCGACACGCACGAGCCGAGCCCGGTCCACATGGATCCGCGCTGGGTCAAGCTCTCGCACGGCGTGCATCGACTCGCGGGCCGGCTGCTCATCATCCTCGACGTCGACGCGGTCCTCGCCTTCGACGCCGAAGCCCGCGCGGCGTGATCCGCGCGAAGGAGCCCGCCATGAAGCACTGCCTCGTCGTCGACGACTCGGCCGTCATCCGCAAGGTCGCCCGCCGCATCCTGGAGGGCCTGTCGTTCCGCATCAGCGAGGCGGAGGACGGCGAGCAGGCGCTCGTCGCCTGCCGCGCGCAGATGCCCGACGCGGTGCTGCTCGACTGGAACATGCCCGTGATGGACGGCTACGACTTCCTTCGGGCGCTGCGCGCGCTCCCGGGCGGGCAGCATCCGAAGGTCGTGTTCTGCACCACCGAGAACGATGTCGCCAACATCGCCCGCGCCATGCGCGCGGGCGCCGACGAGTACATCATGAAGCCCTTCGACAAGGAGATCATGACCGCCAAGATGCAGGAGGTCGGGCTCGCCTGAGCCGCTCCCCCGGTTCGTCAGCCCTCGCTCCGCAGCCGCTCCGCCGGCCGCGCCGCGCTACCTCCGAGCACGCGTCATGTCCTCCGCCCTCGCCTCGACCTCGCACAACGCGCCGCCACAGGCCACGCGCGTCATGATCGTCGACGATTCCGTCGTCGTGCGCGGGCTCACCTCCCGCTGGCTCGAGGAGGAGGGCTTCGTCGTCGCCGCCACCTGCTCGAACGGCCGTGTCGCCGTCGAGCAGGTGGAGCGGGCGCGCCCGGACATCATCGTGCTCGACATCGAGATGCCGGAGATGGACGGGCTCCAGGCCCTGCCGCTGCTGCTCGCCAAGGCGCCGCGGGCGACGATCATCGTCATCTCGACGCTCACCCAGCGCAACGCTCAGGTGTCGCTCAAGTGCCTGTCGATGGGCGCGACCGACTATCTTCCCAAGCCCGAGAGCCACCGCGGCGTGACCACGTCCGCGAGCTTCCGCCAGGAGCTGATCGCCAAGGTGCAGGGCCTCGCCGCGCGCCACCGCCGCGGCCCCGCCATGTCCGCGATGCGCGCGCCCTCCCCCGCCGCGGCGCCAACCCAGCGCACCGCCTTCGCGCCGACGACGCGCACGCCCGTCGCGGCGCCGGTCGTCGGCCAGATTCGCCCGGCGCCCGATGCGGCCCAGTCGCGGCTGCAGACGACGCGGGTCGCCGTGCGGCCCCGCGCCGGGCTCGTCCATCCCAAGGCGCTCCTCGTCGGCGCCTCGACCGGCGGCCCCCGCGCCGTGGGCGAGGTGCTCGCCGCGCTGGCGCCGTCGCTGAAGTCCGTGCCGGTCCTCATCGTCCAGCACATGCCGCCGATCTTCACCGCCGTCTTCGCCGAGCATCTCGGCACGCAGACGCGCATGCCCGCCGCGGAGGGCCGCGACGGCGAGAAGCTCGAGCCCGGCCGCATCTACGTGGCGCCGGGCGGCAAGCACATGGGCCTGCGCAAGGACGCCACGGGCGCGGTGCACGTGCGCATCGACGACGGGCCGCCGGAGAACTTCTGCAAGCCCGCGGTCGACGTCCTCTTCCGCGACGCGGCCGCCGTCTACGGCGCCTCGGCGCTCTCCGTCGTGCTCACGGGCATGGGCTCGGACGGCACGCTCGGCGCGAAGGCGCTCGTCGCCGCCGGCGGGCTCGTCTACGCCCAGGACGAGGCGACGAGCACCGTGTGGGGCATGCCCGGCTCCATCGCCAAGGCGGGCCTCGCCCACGACATCCTGCCGCTGCCGGCGCTCGCGCCGGCCCTCAAGTCCCTGCTCACCGGAGGCGCGGCATGACGGACGCCGACTTCGAATACCTGCGCGCCCTCCTCAAGTCGCGCTCGGGCCTCTCGCTCGCGCCGGAGAAGCGCTACCTCGTCGAGAGCCGGCTCGGCCCGGTGTGCCGCAAGCACCAGATCCCGGGCCTCGCCCAGCTCGTGCAGGTGCTGCGCGGCGGGCGCAACTCCGCGATCGAGACGGAAGTCGTCGAGGCGATGACGACGAACGAGACGTTCTTCTTCCGCGACAAGACGCCCTTCGACATCTTCCGCGACCAGCTCCTGCCCAAGTTCGCCGCCGCGCGCGCGACGCAGAAGCGGCTGCGCATCTGGTGCGCCGCCGCCTCGACCGGCCAGGAGCCCTACTCGCTCGCGATGATCGTCGACGAGATGAAGCCCCGCCTCGGCGGCGTGCAGGTGGAGATACTCGCCACCGATCTCGCCGACGAGGTGCTCGCCAAGGCCAAGGCCGGCGTCTACTCGCAATTCGAGGTCCAGCGCGGCCTGCCGATCCAGATGCTGCTCAAGCACTTCAAGCAGGAAGGCGAGCAGTGGCGGATCTCGCCGGCGATCAAGAGCATGGTCCAGTTCCGGCCGCTCAACCTGATCCGCGACTTCTCCGCGCTGGGGCAGTTCGACATCGTCTTCTGCCGCAACGTGCTGATCTACTTCGACCAGCCGACCAAGGCGGACGTTCTGCGCCGCATGTCGAACGCGCTCGCGGCCGACGGCGCGCTGTTCCTGGGCGCCGCCGAGACCGTGATCGGCCTCACCGCCGCCTTCCAACCGCACCCCGAGCACCGCGGCCTCTACGTCCCCGCCCGCGCCCAGGCCCCGGCCGCCGCACCCAAGCTCGCCGCGAGCGCTTGAGGACAGGACCTGCTGGGCAGGGAAGGTGGTGGCACCGCCGCCCAGGTCTCATGAAGCTCCCTCTCGGTTCTCGCGATCCGAAGGGTGTGGACGCAGACCGTGGCGCATGCGCAGACCGGGGGAGTGCGGCTCTCGCGGCCGCCGCAAGCCGCATGCCCCTCACTCTCCCGCCATCACCCCCTCTACCCGCAGCCGCGTCTGCTCCAGCTCCGCGGCGACCGGCACCAGCCGGACCTCGAGCGTGATCGGTCCCTCGCCCTGCGAGAGGGACGAGAGGTCGAGGGGGAAGCGGCGGGGGGTGCCTGCGCGGGGCGGGGGGAAGAAGGCGTAGCTGCCGATCTCGCGTTCGGCGCCGTCGGGCAGGAGCGCGACCACCGAGACGAGGAAGGCCTCGTCCTCGGCGATGCGGGTCGGAGTCAGGGCGAGCGAGAGCGGGCTCCCGGCCGCGCGCGCGCGATCGCGGGGCAGCACGAGGCGGGCGGGCGCCTCGGGGGCGATCTCGGCGCCCGCGCCCTCCGCCAGAAGTCCCTCGCGCGGGGCGTCGGGCGCCGACGTCTGCATGGGTGCCGATCCGGTCGTGTCCCCCGCGCTCGCCCCGTGGACGAGCACGGGTCCCGCGAGGGCGAGGAGGACCGCGCCGGCGAGGCCGGCGCGGCGCAGGGAAAGGGAGGCGCGGCGCGTCGTCGTAGGCATCATGCGCGCGAGCCTCTCCCGTCGGCGCGGCGAAACCATGGCCGCGTGGGTGCGCTCAGGTGCGCACGATCTCGATGCCGTCGAAGGTGAAGCCCGTGTCCGCGGGCTGGCCCTGCGCCGGGATCGGCACGACCTGAAGCGTGATCGCGTCGTCCGTGAGCCGCCCGAGCCGCGCGAGCGAGAGCAGCGCGTTGGTGATGTCGACCGGGTAGCTCGTCCCCCCGTGCCCGCCGCCGTGACCGTTGCCGTGACCCGTCATGCCCGCCATGAAGAAGGCGAAGGTGCCGGCGTAGTGCGGGTCCGTCGGCGGCGTGTCGGGGCCGGCCTCGGGCAGGTTGACGAAGACGTTGACCGTCAGCCCGCGCGCCTCCTCGGGCACCATGACGTTCGTGAGCCGCGCGAGCACGCGGCCGGGCTCGGTGCCGATCCGCGGCTCGCCCGTCGCGCCGAGCAGGCGGAAGGAGCGCGGCGAGAACAGCGTCTGGCCGAGCCCGCGGGTGTCGACCGTCACGTCCGTCGTCGCGTTGGCCTCCGCGCGGAAGTCGCCCGCGGTGCCGCCGAGCTGCTGCGTGACCATCGCCGGCGCGGCGAAGAGCGACATCATCGCCATCGGCGTCGCCGGCCCGCCGATCAGGCCCGACGGCGTCTCGTAGGCGTAGCCCATCTCGGTGATGTTCAGCGCGGTCGCCGAGCTCGCCGGCGCGGGCTGGCCCTCGCCGTTCACGAACTGGCCGGAGAAGTCGTCGTCGAGCGGCGGCATGACGTTGCCCGCCGCCTGCCACTGCGCGCCGAGGCGATCGACGTTGCAATGGTGCAGCCAGAAGATCGGGTCGAGCGGCGACATGCCGTCGCCCATGTGGCCCTGCGAGCCGCCGACGATGACGTGCGCGGTGTTGTGGGGCGAGTGCTCCAGCAGGTTCGTGAACTGCTCGAACTGCGTCTGCGCCAGGATGGAATTGATGTTCTGGTCGCTGAAGGCGCCGCCGCGCGGCCCCTGCTTGACGCCCGATCCCTCGGCGAGCGCGCGCAGGCCCGTCGTCGTCACCTCGTCGGGCCCCCAGTTGTCCGACTGCGCGTCCGACGGGTCGTTCCAGAAGGTTACGTTGAGCTGGTCGACGTCGTAGAACGGGTCGGGGATCTGGCCGATGCCCGCCTGCCAGTTCCAGTAGGGCAGCGCGAAGTCGCTCTTGCCGATGAGCGTCCCGCAGATCTCCTCGTAGTAGCGGATGTACCACCGGTGCCAGTGCACGAAGGGCATCGCCACGCCGGGATAGGGCGGCGCGCCGGAGTGCGGGCAATGGTTCAGGTGGATCAGCGCCTGGGCGCGCCAGTTGCGCCCGTCGCTCGGGCTCGACGTCTGCAGCTCGTGCATGGCCGCGACGGCGTCGGCGTAGTCCTTGAAGAACGGGTCGTCGGCCGACATGCCCATCACGTCCCGGCGGACGAGCGGCGTCTGGCCCAGCGCCGCGCGGCGCATGACGAAGGGCGCGGCCACCAGCGTGCCCGCACCGACGATGAAGTGCCTGCGATCGATCATGAGCGTCCCCCTCCGACAGCCGCGAATCGTTGCGCGCGGCGGAGTGACGCTATCAGGAATTTGGCCCGCGGCAAGCGGGGATTGCTTCGATGGCCGATCGGCGTCCGTCCGTGAGGGCGGCGAGCACCTCCGCCACCCGGCACGCCCGGGTCGGCGCGGTGCGGGCCACGCCGGCGGGCTGAGAGCGGCTGCCGGCACGTCACGATCCGGACGCGCCTCGATCACGGAGTACGGGAAGTTGCGACCGTCGCTCGACCACTTCTCATCGGAACCCGGCTCGGCTAGCCTTTCCCAAGAGCGCGAGAGCGGTCGGAGGTTCGCACATGAAGGTCATACCCGAAGTCGCGGACCTGCGAGCCGCGAAGCCAGGGCTGAAGATCCTCCCCGACGGAGCGCTAAACGCCGAGCCGCCGCTGTCGCTCCTCTGTGGGGAGCGGACCCCTATCTCGGCCTTCTTCGTGCGCAACAACGGCGACACGCCGCACGTCGCGGACCCCAGCCGCTGGACGATCGACGTCGACGGCTGCGTCGAGGCTCCGGCGCGGTTCACGCTCGACGAGCTCCGGCAACGCTTCGAGGTCGTAAGCCTCACCGCAGTGCTCGAGTGCGCCGGCAACACCCGCAGCGGCTTCGACCCTCCGACGGACGGCCTGCCGTGGGGCCGCGGCGCGGTCGGCTGCGCACGATGGACCGGCGTGCGGCTCGCGGACGTGCTGCTGGCCTGCGGCGTGCGCCCGGAGGCCCACTACACGGGGCATCACGCGCCGGATCGCACCTCCGGCGGCGGTCCGGCCCTCTCTCGCGGCCTGCCGATCGCCAAGGCGCTCGCGCCGGAGACCCTCCTCGCCTTCGCCATGAACGACGCGCCGCTGACACCGCTCCACGGCGCACCGTTGCGCATCGTCGCGCCCGGCATGCCGGGGTCCGCCTGGCAGAAGTGGCTCGCGCGCGTCGAGGTCCGCGATCGCGTGCACGACGGCGCGAAGATGAACGGCACGGACTACCGCCTGCCGCGCCGGCCCCATCGCCCCGGCGAGCCCGCCGATCCGACCGAGTTCGACGTGATCGAGTCGATGCCGGTGAACGCCATGATCACCGCGCCGCTCGCTGGCGCACGCGTGCGGGCCGGCGAGACGCTTCGGGTCCAGGGCTTCGCATGGAGCGGGGATGCGCCGGTGACGGAGGTGACGATCCACGTCGCGGGCGAGCCGCCGCTTCGCGCGACGCTGGCGCCGCAGCCGGAGCGCTGGGCCTGGCGGGCGTTCGAGACCGAGGTGGTGGTACCGGCACAGCCGCGTCTCGTACTGACCGCGTGCGCGCGGGACGCGTCCGGCCGCAGCCAGCCGATGGGCGGCGCCGCGTGGAATCCGCGCGGCTACTGCAACAATACGCCCCACGAGGTCGTGGTCGAGGTCGTCGCGTGAGTCACTGCGCCAACGGTCATCGACGTGGGACCGCCGAGCCACCCCTCTACACTCGCCCTTAACCGGGCGCGCTCACCGTGCCGATGCAGCAGCGGCGCCGCACCGGGCGGATCCGCTGCCGTGCCAAGGTGGCATTCCATGCGGCTCCTCATCGGTATCGTCGTCGTATTCGCCTGCGTCATGGGCGGCTATGCCGCGATGGGTGGCAAGCTCTACGTTCTCTGGCAGCCGTTCGAGTTCGTCATCATCCTCGGGGCGGCGATCGGCGCCTTCATCATCGGCAACACGGGGCCGGTGCTCAAGGCCATGCCCTCCGTGCTCGCGACGCTGCTGCGCGGCCCGAAGTACAAGCAGGCCGCCTACGTCGAGCTCCTGGCGATGCAGTTCGCCCTCTACAGGCTCGTGCAGCAGAAGGGCGTGCTGGCGATCGAGCAGCACATCGAGGATCCGGCGAATTCGACGCTGTTCAACGCCTTCCCGACCTTCGCGTCGAATCACCACGCGGTCGAGTTCGTCTGCGACTACATGCGCATGGTGTCGCTGGGTGTCGACAACGTCCACGAGATCGACAACCTCATGGACGAGGAGCTCGAGACCCACCACCAGGAGCAGGAACGCATCGTCTCGGCCGTGCAGTCGATCGCGGACGCGACGCCGGCGCTCGGCATCGTCGCGGCCGTGCTGGGCGTGATCAAGACCATGGGGGCGATCTCCGAGCCGCCGGAAGTGCTGGGGCACCTGATCGGCGGTGCGCTGGTCGGCACCTTCTTCGGCGTCTTCGTCGCCTACGGCTTCTTCGGCCCGATGGCGCAGTCGCTGAGGATCATCTTCGAGGCGGAGTCGAAGTACTACCAGTCGCTCAAGGCGGGCCTCCTCGCGCACATCGCGGGCCAGCCGCCGGTGATGGCGGTGGAATTCGCCCGCAAGGCGCTGATGAGCGAGGTTCGGCCGACCTTCAACGAGGTGGAAGCGGCGACCTCCAACCTGCCCGCCACGACCTGACCCGATCGCGAGCGGGAAGCCGATGGCCAAGCCGAACCAGCCGATCATCGTCAAGAAGGTGAAGAAGGCCGCGCATGCGCACCACGGCGGCGCCTGGAAGATCGCCTATGCGGACTTCGTCACCGCCATGATGGCGTTCTTCCTGCTGATGTGGCTGATCAACATGACCACGCAGGAGCAGAAGATCGGGCTCGCCGACTATTTCGCGCCGGAGGCGCTCAGCCCGAGCAACAGCGGCGCCGGCGGCGTGCTCGGCGGCAACGCCATGGACGAGTCGGGCAGCAAGTCGTCGGGCGCGCAGGCCGAGGCGATCCGGCGCGCGCTCTCGTCGCCCGGCGATGCGCGGATGGGCACCACCGGGCAGGAGGGCGGCGCGCAGGCCAGCGCCAGCGACACGAGCGCCGGCCGGCCCGCGGCCGACATGCAGGCCCTCCACAGCGCCGCGGCCAGCATCCGCCAGGCGCTGCAGGACATGCCGGAGATCGCCGAGCTCTCGCGCAACCTCGTGATCGAGCCGACGGAGGAGGGCCTCGACGTCTCGCTCGTCGACCAGGACGGGCGGGCGATGTTTCCAGAGGATTCGATCTACCCCTACGAGCGCACCCGGCTCGTGCTCGAGGCGATCGCGCCGACGATCCGGCAGATGCCGAACCGGATCGCGGTGCGCGGCTACACCGCCGCCGCGCGTCCGGGCGAGCCGGCCGCGATCGACCCATGGAGCCTCACCGCGGGCCGGGCGCTCGCCGTGCGCGAGATCCTCTCCGGCGCGGGGCTCCCCGGCGATCGCTTCGAGTCGGTGACCGGCCGCGCCGACACCGAGCCGGCCTTCCCCGACAACCCCTACATCGCGCCCAACCGACGGGTGACGATCACGCTGCTCAGCGAGGAGCCGCCGCTGCCGGCGAGCTTCTCGCCGTAGGTGCCGGACCGTTGCGCTCGACCGTCATGCGAGAGCGGCATGCGAAACGAAGAAGGCCCCGCCTCGCGGCAGGGCCCGTCTTCGTCGGGGATGGTGCTGGTCGCGCCGCCGGTCGGGGGATGATCGGCCCGGCGCGCGAGGCACCTGCCGGCGTCAGCCGGCCATCCGGTCCTCGCCGGTCTCCGGCTCGCGCAGCACGTAGCCGCGGCCCCAGACCGTCTCGATGTAGTTCTTGCCCTGGCTCGCGTTGGCGAGCTTCTTGCGCAGCTTGCAGATGAAGACGTCGATGATCTTCAGCTCGGGCTCGTCCATGCCGCCGTAGAGATGATTGAGGAACATCTCCTTGGTCAGCGTGGTGCCCTTGCGCAGGGAGAGGAGCTCCAGCATCTGGTACTCCTTGCCCGTGAGGTGCACGCGGGCGCCGGCGACCTCCACCGTCTTGGTGTCGAGGTTGACGACGAGATCCCCCGTGGTGATCACCGACTGCGCGTGACCCTTCGAGCGGCGCACGATCGCATGGATGCGCGCGACGAGCTCGTCCTTGTGGAAGGGCTTCGTCAGGTAGTCGTCCGCCCCGAAGCCCAGCCCCCGCACCTTGTCCTCGATGCCGGCGAGGCCGGACAGGATGAGGATCGGGGTCTTGACCTTGGCGACCCGGAGCGTCCGGAGCACCTCGTAGCCGGACATGTCCGGCAGGTTCAGGTCGAGGAGGATGATGTCGTAATCGTACAGCTTGCCGAGATCGACACCCTCCTCGCCGAGATCCGTCGTATAGACGTTGAAGTTCTCGGACTTCAGCATCAGTTCGATGCTCTGCGCCGTCGCGCTGTCGTCCTCGATGAGAAGTACGCGCATCCTTCCATCCCCAGCCTGGTCGTGGAGCCCGACGGGACATCCCGCCCTCCCCCGGCCGTGGCCGGAGGCGCTCCCACCATTTGCGACTCGCGACGCTACGCCCCGATGGTTAACAAACTGATTCTCCGGCGCAAGGGGGTAGAGGCATCGTCTTCACGAATCCGTCCAAATCCCTGTCCTGCCGTTCGATTCAGGTCTCCATCCAGCTCAC
Source organism: Salinarimonas sp. NSM (assembly GCF_052380005.1). NCBI lineage: Bacteria > Pseudomonadati > Pseudomonadota > Alphaproteobacteria > Hyphomicrobiales > Salinarimonadaceae > Salinarimonas > Salinarimonas sp. NSM. The sequence continues at coordinate 11,675 of NZ_JBQTCJ010000010.1, read as the reverse complement.
GTCACGCATGAAGAAACTCGTCCAAGCGACTCTCGCGACTCGCACTGGCGCAAATCCGCCCCTCGGGCTTAATCTCGCCTCATCCAGTCTTAACGAAGCGGGTAAACAGAAGGTTGACGTCCGTGAGAGAACCGTCCGACCAGCCCTCCCGCCTCGATTCGGCCATCCGAGCGCTCGAATCGGTCGAGCCGCTGTCGCTCTACGGGCGCGTCGCCGCCGTGCGGGGCCTGCTGATCGAGATCGCCGGCCCGGTCTCGGCCATGACGCTCGGCGGCCGCATCACGATCGAGATCGCCGCGGGCGCGCGGGTTCCCTGCGAGGTGATCGGCTTCTCCGGCGAGCGGGCGCTGGCCATGCCCTTCGGCGCGCTCGAGGGCGTGCGCCGGGGCTGCCCCGCCCGCGTCGAGGCGAGCGCCGGGGGCGTGAAGCCCTCCTCCGCCTGGCTCGGCCGCGTCGTCGACGCGCTCGGCCGGCCGATCGACGGCAAGGGGCCGCTGCCGCAGGGCGACGTCTTCCGCCCCTTCCGCGCCGACCCGCCGCCGGCGCACGCGCGCCGGCGCGTCGGCCCGCCGCTGGATCTCGGCGTGCGCGCGCTCAACACCTTCCTCACCTGCTGCGAAGGCCAGCGTATGGGCATCTTCGCCGGCTCGGGCGTGGGCAAGTCGGTGCTGCTCTCCATGCTCGCCCGCAACGCGGGCTCCGACGTCGCCGTGATCGGCCTCGTCGGCGAGCGCGGACGGGAGGTGCAGGAATTCCTGCAGGACGACCTCGGCGAGGAGGGTCTCGCGCGCTCGGTGGTCGTGGTCGCCACGTCCGACGAGCCGGCGCTGATGCGCCGCAACGCGGCCTACCTCACGCTCGCGCTCGCCGAGCACTTCCGCGACGCGGGGCGCTCGGTGCTCTGCATGATCGATTCGATCACCCGCTTCGCCATGGCCCAGCGCGACATCGGTCTCGCCGCCGGGGAGCCACCCACCGCAAAGGGCTATACGCCCACCGTCTTCGGCGAGCTGCCGCGCCTGCTCGAGCGCGCCGGCCCGGGCACCGGGGAGGGCGTGATCACGGGGCTGTTCACCGTGCTCGTCGAGGGCGACGACCACAACGAGCCGGTGGCGGACGCCGTGCGCGGCATCCTCGACGGCCACATCGTGATGGAGCGCGCCATCGCCGAGCGCGGGCGCTACCCGGCGATCAACGTGCTCAAGAGCGTCTCGCGCACGATGCCCCGCTCCTGCGATCCCGCCTTCTATCCGCACGTGCAGCGTGCGCGCCAGGTGATGGCGACCTACGCGGACATGGAGGAGCTGATCCGGCTCGGCGCGTACCGCAGCGGATCCTCGGCGGAGGTGGACGAGGCGATCGGGCTCAATCCGGCGCTCGAGGCCTTCCTCGGGCAGGGTAAGGAAGAGTCAACCTCCATCGGCGATGGTTACCGCCGTCTCGCCCGGCTCCTCGACGCCGAGCGAGGCGCGTGATCCCCTGGAGAATGAACTGCGATGAAGTCGCGTGAGACGCTCATCCGCCTGAAGCGCTTTCAGCTCGACGAGAAGCGCCGCAAGGTCGCGCAGATCGAGGCGATGATGGCCGACTTCGAGCGCATGGCCGTCGAGCTCGACAGGGAGATCGCGGCCGAGGAGCTCAAGGCCGGCATCTCGGACCCGGCGCACTTCGCCTACCCCACCTACGCCAAGGCCGCGGCCCAGCGCCGCGACAACCTGCGCTCGTCGGCCGACGACCTCAAGGTCCAGCTCGACGACGCGCAGGGGCAGCTCGCGGAGGCCTTCGAGGACCTCAAGAAGGTCGAGATTCTCGACGACCGCGAGCGCGGCAGCGAGCGCGCGGCGGCCAATTCCCGCGAGCAGGCGGCGCTCGACGCGATCGCGCTCTCCCGCGCGGCGCGGTGAGGGCCGACCCGCCGGGCTTCACCCCTCCACCACCGGCCAGCGCTCCGCCGCCGTCTCGTGCGGGTAGTACCCGGCGAGCCGCGGGTCGTCGTGAATCTCGATCGCGCGCTTGTAGGGGCGAAAGCCCGAGCGGACGTAGAAGGCGACCGCGTCCGGGTGGTCGAACGTGCAAGTGTGGACCATGAGCCGCGCGATCGGCCGGGCGAAGGCCTGGGCCAGCGCGGCGTCCATCAGCCAGCGCCCGATGCCGCCGCCGATCGCCTCCGGCACGAGGCCGAAATAGGCGAGCTCGGCCTCGCCGTCCTCCTCGAACTGAAGCTCCATCAGCCCGATCGCGTCGCCTCCGCGCAGGAGCGTGCGCGAGACCAGCCGCGGGTCGGAGAGCGTGCGGGCGAGCGCGGCGTCCGAGAGCGCGAGCCGGCCCATCCACAGCCAGCGCGCGCCGATGCGCCGGTAGAGCGCGCGGTAGGCCTCGAGGTCCCGCGTCGTCTCGACGAGTGCGAGGTCGGGCCGCACGGTCGCGCGGGGCGGCGGCGGACGCGTCACCTCCAGGTAGGTGACGAGGTTCGCGAGCTTGCCGGGCGGCAGGTCGGTATAGCCGTCGATCCGGCAGGGGAGGAACGCGGGCGGGGACGGGTCGTGCATGCGAGGCTCCGCTGACAGGCCGCCTTCCTAGCAGGCCGCGGCGCGGATGGCATCCGCATCGAATCCGGATACGGCGTACGACGCCCGACGGTCGGGCCGGACCGTACGGTCGAACGATCGGGAGCTCCCCTCTCCCTCGTGAAGAGGGGTGAGCGTCGGCGGCCTGCATCCATGCTTGGGCGACCGGCGAGCGGGAAAAGTCAGCCGGACAATTCCCCCGCGCGGCGCTTCGCGGCGGCCACCGTGTCGCGGACGAGGCCGGCGAGGCCGTTCTCCTCACGCTGGAGCACGGCGAGGCCGGCGGCGGTCGTGCCGCCCGGCGAGGTGACGTTCGCCCGCAGGGTCGCGGCGGGGAGATCGCTCTCGCCCAGCAGCGCGCCCGCGCCGACCACCGTCTGGCGGGCGAGGCGCATGGCGAGGTCCTCCGGCAGGCCGGCGGCGCGGCCGGCCTCGGCGAGCGCCTCGACGAGCGCGAAGACGTAGGCCGGGCCGGAGCCCGAGACGCCGGTGACGGCATCGATCAGCGCCTCGTCCGAGACCCATTCGACGAGGCCGGACGCCCGCAGCAGCGTGTCCGCCACGGCGCGCTGCGCGTCGCTCGTGGCCGCGTTGGCGAAGGCGCCCGTCGCGCCCCGGCCGATCGACGCGGGGAGGTTGGGCATGGCGCGCACCACCGCGCGGGCGGCGGGGAGCGCCGCCTGGAGGTTCGCCACGGTCTTGCCGGCGAGCACCGAGACGAGAAGCGTGCCCGGGCCGACGAGGGGCGCGAGCGCGGGGGCGGCCGCCTCCAGCATCTGCGGCTTGACGGCCAGCACCAGCACGTCGACCGGCCCGAGCGCCGCGGGATCGGGGTCGAGGGCGAGCCCGCGCGCCGCCGCGAGGGCGGCGATCGCCTCGGACGGCTGCGGATCGTGCACGGAGACGGCGGCGCCGGGCAGGCCCGCGGCGAGCCAGCCTTCCAGCATGGCGCCGCCCATCTTGCCCGCGCCGACGAGGGCGAGGCGCGCGGGAAAAGCTTCGTCGGTCATCGCGAACGCTCCGGAGATCCCAGGGGTGCCGGCCTGGTCAGGCCTCACCTTCGGTCTCGAAGAGCACGCTGTCGAGGGCCTCGCGGGCGGACTTGCCGGCCCAGATGATGAACTGGAAGGCCTGATAGTGCCGCTCGCAGGCCTCGACGGCGGCCTGCATCAGCATCTCGCACTGACCGCGGCGCGGCTCGGCGCCCCCGGTGAGCAGCAGCGCGTGGCGGAACATCACCACGCCCTCGTTGGACCACAGATCGAAATGCCCGACCCAGAGCTGCTCGTTGATCATCGACACCAGGTTGAGGATCTCGCCCCGCCGGCGCTCCGGCACCCTCAGGTCGAACGCGCAGGCGACGTGGAGCGCCTCGACGTCCTCGATCCAGGTGAACGCCACCTGGTAGTCCGCATGCGTGCCGCGCACCGCGACGGACATCTCGTCCGCCTCCGCGCGGTCGAACGCCCAGTCGCACATCGCGGCCACGCGCTCCACCACGTCGAGGGGGTGCTCGGTGCGGTCGCTGTCGAGGAGGAGGAGATCGGTCATGGCGTTCCGATTGGCGCCGCGGGGCGCGAGTGAGGGTCGAGGGCACGTCGAGGACGAGTGACGGTGGGCAAATACGCTGCCCCGGACCGAGGTCGCCGGATGAATCGCCGCCGCGGCCGGGCTTCACCGACGCGCGACCCGCGAATCACCTCGCTCTCGACTTTAGCCCGCCCGACTCCCGACTTGCAAAGTGGTTCGACCGTCGAAGATTCGGCCCCCAGGGACAAGCGCAGGGTCGACCCTTGTCCACATGGAAGCCGCCGACGGCCCGCGACCGTTCGACTCGGGGGGCTACTCCGCCGCGGTCTCGGCCATGGCCGCGGCGGCCGAGCCCAGGTTGTCGAGGCTCGCGCGGATCTCGTCGGCGAGCGCCGCGGAGAGCGCGGTCGCGGCGGCGCGGTTGCGCAGGATGGCGATCTTGCAGGTGGGCAGCGCCGGAAAGCCGTCCGAGGGGCCGAGCACGCGCATGCCCGCGCGCACGGCACTCTCGGGCAGGACGGAGACCGCGAGCCCCGCCTGGACGGCGGCGCCGACCGCGCTCGAGTTCCAGCTCGCGTAGAGGATGCGGAACGGCTTGCCGAGCGCCTCGAGCCGCCCCGTCGCCGCCTGGCGCCAATCGCAGGTCGGGCGCCCGAGCGCGAGCGGCAGCGGGCTCGCCTCGTGCACGGCGTGGCGCGCCGAGGCGACCCAGACGAGCCGCTCGATGCGCACGATCTCGGCGGGAAAGCCGCGGCTCGCCACGTGGGTGACGATGGCGAGGTCGAGGTCCTCGCCGCGCACGCGGTCCATCAGCATCGGCGACGGCTCGCAGACCACGGTCACCTCCGCCTGCGGGTGCGTGCGCGAGAAGCGCGCGAGGATCTCCGGCAGGTAGCGCTCGGCGTAGTCGTCCGGCACGCCGAGGCGGACGCGCCCGGTCAGCGCCGCCTCCTCGAAGCTCGCAAGGCACTCGGAATTGAGCCGCACGATGCGCCGCGCGTAGTCGAGCAGCCGCTCGCCGTCCTCGGTGAGGCGCACGCCGCGCCCGTCGCGGGCGAAGAGCGGGCGGCCGACGCGCTCCTCGAGGCGCTTCATCTGCATGGAGACGGCGGACTGGGTCTTGTGCACCACGTCGCCCGCTCGCGTGAACGACTTGTGGTCTGCGATCGCCACGAAGGTCCGCAGTTGCTCGACGTCGATCATGTGCGCCATCGCGGCCCCCGTGTCATTAGCGCGCGTGATCCGTCCTATCAGGAACATTCGTTTCCGTCATCCGCCCGAAGCTGGCATGAAAGCGGGGCAGCAAACCCAGGCCGATCTGGACTGCCGGGCCCGCCACCACGGCGCCCGCCGTTTCGCATTCGCGCCCGCCCGCACCCGCGCCGGGCGCACCACCCCTCCCGAAAGGAGAGCCGACCATGACCGGCAAGATCCTCCCCCCGACCGCTTCGTCGAAGGGCGAGATCCTCGCCCGCTTCGTCCTCGTCTCGATCGCGGCGACCCTCGCCGCGCTCTGGAAGGCCATGGTCAACCGCCGCGCCGTGGTGCGGCTCTCCGAGCTCGACGACCGCCTCCTCCAGGACATCGGCGTCACGCGCTCCGACGTCCGCCACGCCCTGCGGGAGCCCTACCGGGTGGACCCTTCCTACCGCCTCGCGCTTCGACGCCTGGAGCGCACGCGATCGTCGCGACCGACCCTCATGCTGATCGAGGGCGGCCGCGGCGGGGCCGAGGCGGCACGGCAGGCACGGCTGAGGGCCACGCTCCAGGCGGCGTGAGCCCGACGCGGCGATCCCCGCGCCGCTGACGGGACCGGCACCGGCATCCCCGGGCAGCTCCCCCGGGGATGCCGCACGCTCGTGGACGATGGCGCGTCCGGCCGCAGGGCACGCGGGTGCACCCGGCGCGTGCCGAATCCGTGCCCTATCGTCCACCTGTGCCGCTCCGTCAGGCCCACGTTGAAGAAACAACCCATACGCGCCGATATTGCAATGCAAAAATTACGTTACGGCATAAAACACAACTATTGACAGGGTGTGCGATTGGGAACATTACTGACCCCATGACCGCGCAGACCCTCTCCCCTCCCCTCCTGCCCCATGCGGCCTCGCTGTGGCCGGCCTTCGGGCTCGGCCTCGCCGTGGCCGTGGGCAACGGGCTCGCGCGCTTCGCCTACGCGCTGATCCTCCCCGCGATGCAGGAGGACCTCTCCTGGACCTACACCCAGGCGGGCTGGCTCAACACCGCGAACGCGCTCGGCTACGTGGCGGGCGCGGTGACGGCGTACCTGCTCCTGCGCCGCTTCCGGCCGGCCCAGCTCTTCGCCGCGGGCCTGTGGCTGACCTTCGCCGGCCTCCTCGCCACCGGGCTCCACGAGAGCCAGGCGTGGCTCACCGCCACGCGGATCGCGGCGGGCATCGGCGCGGCCTGGACGTTCTCCTGCGGCGGCGCGCTGATCGCGGCGCGCTACCGGGAGACGCCGCAGCTGATGGGCACCGCGACGGGCCTCTTCTTCGCGGGCGCCGGCATCGGCATCGCCGCCGCGGGGCTCGCCGTGAACCCGCTCCTCGCCGCCACCGGCCCCGGCGGCTGGCCGGAGGCCTGGCTCGCGCTCGGCGCGCTGGCGGTCGCCTTGTCGATCTGGCCGCTCGTCGAGGCCCGCCGCGGCCGCGGCGGCGCCACAGATTCGGCCGCGCCGGAGGGCCTCGCGCTCGCCGGTCTCGGTGCGCCGCTGGCGAGCTACTGCCTCTTCGCGGCGGGCTACATCGTCTACATGACCTTCATCCTCGCCTGGCTGCGCGAGGCGGGCTTCTCCTGGGGCGCGGCGACAGGCGTGTGGCTCGCCCTCGCCGTGGCGGTGGGCGTCTCGCCCTTCGTCTGGCGCCGCGCGCTGGAGGGCTGGGCGCCGCGGCTGACGCTGGCGGCCGCCTGCGCCGCCTGCCTCGTCGGCACTGCGATCCCGCTCGTCGAGGCGGGGACGCCCGCACTGCTCGTCTCGGCGATCGTGTTCGGGCTCGGCGTCTTCATCGCGCCCTCCGCGGTGGCGCTGATCGTGCGCCGGTCGATGCCGCCGGCGCAGATCGCCAAGGGTATGACCTTCTTCACGGTCCTGTTCGCCATCGGGCAGGCGATCGGCCCCGTGGCCGCCGGCCTGATCGGCGACCGGGGCGATCTCGACGACGCGCTCGTCTTCGGCGCCGTCCTGCTCGCGCTGGCGGCGGTTCTGCCGTTCGCGGGCGCACGCCGGGCCGCCTGATCCCCCGCAGACCCTCGTTTCCACCCCTCATCCATCGGAGGAACCGACAATGACGACCGACCCGATCGAGCGCCTGAGGACCTTCATTCGGGACAACCAGGACGAGCCGCGTTCCTTCACCGACCAGGACGACCTGATCGAGACGGGGCTGATCGATTCCTTGCGCTTCGTCGACTTCGTGCTGCTCGTTTCCGAGCTGTGCGGGCGCGACATCCCCCTCGACGACATCGACATCGAGGCCTTCCGGACCCTCGACGCCATACGCACCGCCTGGTTCGCGCCCGCCGCGCCGGAGGCGGTGGCGTCGTGAGCGGCGGCGGGCCGACCCACGCGGAGGACTATGCGGAAGGCGCGGTCTACGCGCTCGGCAGCACCGTCGTGAGTGCGGAAGAGATCGTCGACTTCGCCCGCCGGTTCGACCCGCAACCCTACCACGTCTCCGCGGAGGCGGGCGCGGCCTCCTTCTTCGGCGGGCTCGTCGCGAGCGGCTTCCACACCACCGCGATCTGGATGGGGCTCTACGTCCGCGCGCTGCTCGACGGCGCCGCCGTGGAGGGCTCGCCGGGGCTCGAGAGCGTGCGCTGGCACGCCCCCGTGCGCCCCGGCGACACGCTCGAGGGCCGCTGCGATGTTGGCCGGATCGTGCCGAGCCCGTTCCGCAAGGACATCGTCACCATCGAGAAGAAGGGCAGCCTCTCCCGCCCGGGCGAGGCGAAGCCGGTGCTGACGCTCGTCCTCCTCAGCCGCTTCCGCCGCCGCGAGGCCGCCGGCGGCTGAGCCGCCGCGGTCGCTGCCCGCGTCGGCCGAGGCATCACGCTGCATCCCCGACGCGGCCCGCGGGCCGCGCCGGAAGGTCCAGTCGTGCCTCACGACACAACTCTGAATCGCTTTGTTATCGCAAGGGGAGGTTCCGCATGCAGCCCGTCTCCTACACCGCGCAATGGACCGCGGCGATCCGCGCCATGGAGAGCGAGCGTCCCGAGGGCGCGCTCTTCGTCGACCCCCTCGCCCGCCGCCTCTCCGAGCCGGACGGCTTCGCGCTGATCGAGCGCTACCGCGGCGGCGGCGTGAAGGAGTTCGTGACGATCCGCACGCGCTACTTCGACGACGCCAGCGCCGCCGTGCTCGCCGCCCGGCCGGATCTGCGCCAGATCGCCATCGTCGCCGCGGGCATGGACACCCGCGCCTTCCGGCTCGACTGGCCGGCGGACGCCCGCGTCTACGAGATCGACCACGAGGCGCTGCTGGCCGAGAAGGCGCGCAGGCTCGCCGAGGCCGGCGCGATGCCGCGCACGCGGCGCGTGCCCGTCGCCGCCGACCTGTCGCAGGGCTGGACGCCCGCCCTGCTCGACGCCGGCTTCGACCCGCAGGCGCCGACGCTCTGGCTCGTCGAGGGCCTGCTCTTCTTCCTCACCGACGCCCAGGCGCGCGGCGTGCTGGAGACCTGCCGCTCGCTCAGCGCCGAGGGGAGCCGCCTCGTCGTCGACATGACGAGTGCGGCGCTGCTGCGCAGCCCTTTCACGCAGGGATTCCTGAAGGTGCTGGAGGCCGAGGGCAATCCCTGGCGGTTCGGCACCGACGAGCCCGAGGACTTCCTGGCGCGGGCCGGCTGGCGGGTCGAGGACCTCAAGGAGCCCGGCAGCCCCGGCGCCGGCGCCGATCGCTGGCCCTACCCGCCGCGCCCGCGGGAGGTGCGCGGCGTCGCCCGCAGCTGGCTCGTCACCGCCGCGCCCGGCCCCGTCGTCGGGGAGACTTCGGCGACCTCCGCGTCGCGCGCCCTGGAGGCCACGTCATGAAGATCACCGGCGGCTGGGCCGCGCTGCGGCGCGATCTCGAGGGGACGATCGAGCGTTTGTTCGCGCTCCCGCCCGAGGACAACGTGGAGTTCGACAGCCTGCTGCGGCCCGACGAGCTCGACCGCCTCGGCTACCTGCGCAACTTCCCGCACCTGACCTGCCTGATGTGCGCCATCGACGAGGCGGACCTGCCCGCCTTCGCCGCCGGCCGGCGGCTCGATTCCGGCTACGCCCCGCCGGCGACCCGGCTCGGGCTCCTGCCCGCGACCTGCTACAAGGTCTATCTCGACCTCGAGGGCCAGACGCTGCCCGGCCCCGTTCGGGTGGGCTGCGTGGCGCGCTGCTTCCGCCACGAGGACAAGCCGCTCGACCGCTATCGTGGCTACAACTTCACGATGAAGGAGATCGTCTGCCTCGGCAGCGCCGAGGACGCCCGCGCCCACGCGGAGGACGGCGTGGCGCGAATCGAGCGGCTGATGGCGGCGCTCGCGGTGCCCTTCGCCTTCGAGGCGGCCACCGACCCGTTCTTCGACGCGTCGAGCTCGGTCGCGGTGCTGTCGAAGGCCGCGCCGACCAAGCGCGAGGTCGTCGTGGCGGGCCGCGCCATCGCCTCGATCAACCTTCACCGCAACTACTTCGGCGCGAAGTTCGGCATCCGGATCGGGCCCGCGCCGGTGCATACGAGCTGCGTCGCCTTCGGGCTCGAGCGCTGGATCGCGATGTTCCAGGAGCGCTTCGAGAGCCCCGACGCCGTGCGCGAGCGCCTCGCTTCGCTCGACGCACAACCCGCTCCGACGGAGTCCGCCTTCGCCTGATCTCGTCTCCCACTGGAGGACCGACCGATGACCGTCGCCACCGCCCCCGCCCCCGCCACCACGTCCGCCGCCCCGTCCGCCGCCCCGCACCTGCCCGATCCCAAGCACGTCGAGCGGCTGCTCCACCTCTCACGCAAGAACAATTACGACGCGTATTCCCGCTTCGCCTGGCCGGCGCCGGACGCCATCGCGCGCGATGTCCTGTGGTGCGACGAGGACCTGCTGACCACCTGGGGCACCGAGCTGCACGAGCGGCTTCCGCGCGAGACGCTGGTGGCGCTCAGCCATTGGGAGTGCGTCAACTTCTTCAGCCTGAACGTGCACGGCATCAAGGACGCGCTCTCCTTCGTGATGCAGGCGATCTACCAGGACCGCTACGCCCCCTGGTCGGAGTACCTGCACTTCTTCATCGCGGAGGAGAACGCCCACATGTGGTTCTTCGCGAAGTTCTGCCTGGACTACACCGGCACGATCTACCCGACGCCGGCGATCCCCGCCGGCAAGATCGAGGACCCGCTCGAGCGCGACCTGTACATGTTCGCCTCGACGCTGGTGTTCGAGGAGTTCGTCGACTTCTACAATCACAAGGTCAGCCGCAACGACGCGGTGCCGGCGATCCTCAAGGAGATCAACCACGTCCACCACGTGGACGAGAGCCGCCACATCTCCTTCGGCCGCGGCGTCGTCGCCCAGCTGCACGCCGAGATCCTGGCGCGGGACGCGAGCGGCGAGGCCAAGGCCCGCGTCTCGCGCACGATCCAGAAGATCTTCCTCCACTTCATCGGCCAGATGTACAACCCGCGCGCCTACGAGGACGCGGGCGTCACCAGGGCCACCGGCCTCTCGGCGGCGGCGGTCCGCAACCGCCTGCGCAACGACCCGGCCCGGGTGGCGTATCACCAGCAATGGTTCAAGCGCACGGCGGACTGGTTCGTGCGGCAGGGGCTCCTGGTGAACGCGGACTTCCTCGATCGCTGATCCGCTCCACCCGGGGCAGCCGCGCGGCCGCCCCGGTCCGCCTTGACACACTTCCCGATGCCATCCACATACCATCCATACGGATGGAGAACAGGATGGCGGACAAGGAGCGGACGGCCCGCGATAAGGCGGGGCCCGACAGCGAGAAGCTCACCCTCAACCTCGGCTACGTCGATCTCGGCCGCATCGACCTCCTCGTCCAGGAGGGCTTCTACGGCAACCGCAGCGACTTCATCCGCACCGCGATCCGCAACCAGCTGACGCGCGAGGGCGAGGTCGTGGCGCGCACGATCGAGCGCCACACCTTCGACCTGGGGCTGCGCGTGCTCGACCGCACCGACCTCGAGGCCGCCCGCGCCGCCGGGGCGCGCCTGCACGTCAAGGTGATCGGCCTCGTGCGCATCGCCGCCGACGTCGATCCCGATCTCGCACGCGAGACCATCGCCTCCATCACCGTTCTCGGATCCCTCCAGGCCGACGCCGCCGTGCGCGCGGCGCTGGCCGGGCGCATCCATTGATCCCCCGAAGGACCCCGCTCATGAACCGCCACGATCTCCCGCCCGCCATGCGCGAGGCGCTTTCCCTGACGCAGGCGGGGCGCGTCCTCGAAGCGACCCGCGCCATCCAGCAGGCGCTCGGCGGGGGCCGTTCCCCGGCCGCCGACCCGCGGACCGAGGCGGCTCCGGAGGGCGCGGCGCGGCTCGCCCCGCCCGCCGGACGCGGGCCCTCGGCC